>JBGOWC010000121.1:0-6272 GCA_041478415.1 Terriglobia bacterium | reverse complement strand
GAATCGCTGAAGAGTTTTTACAGGACTGCGCTCGATGCGGGAGCGGAAGAGCTCGTCGTCGTGGACACCATCGGCGTGTGCGGGCCGGAAGCCGTCGAATTTCTCGTTCGCCAGGTGCGCGGATGGGCCGGCGAGGGCGTGCCGCTGCACTTTCACGGGCACGACGACTTCGGCCTGGCAACGGCATGCGCCATTGCGGCGGTGCGCGGCGGAGCCGAGTGGATCCAGGGCACGATCAACGGAATGGGGGAACGCGCCGGAAACGCCGACCTCGGCGAAATCGCCATGGCGCTGCACGGGCTGTACCACGTGCCCATCGAGTTGGACCTAAAGAAAATTCGTGAGGTGTCGGCGCTCGTCCAGCGTGCTTCCGGCTACGCGATGGAACCGTGGAAGCCCGTTGTGGGCGAAAATCTTTTTATGCGCGAAAGCGGCGCGGTGGCAAGCCAGTTTCACATTCCGGAGGCGATCGAGCCGTTTTCCGCGGACCTGGTGAACGCGAAACGCAGCATCGTCCTCGGCAAAAAGAGCGGGATCGACAGCATCGCCATCAAGTGCCGCGAATTGGGGTTGGATCTCACAACCGAGCAGCAGCAAACGGCACTCGCGACCGTGAAACGCCTGGGCACGGAAAATCGCCGTCTGGTGACCGACGCCGAATTCCGCGAAATTGCCGCGCACGTCATGCGGCCGGCCCGCTGAGTCACGAAACTATTTCTTGTGAAAATGCGTCAGGACTTTCTGACCGAAGAGCCGCGCCTGCTCCGGCCGGTTGTCACCCCAGAGTTCCAGCATGATGTGCGTGCAGCCCGCCGCGCGATACTCCTCGAGTTTCTCGATGCACTGCGCCGGCGTGCCCGCGATCGGACAAACCTTTTCCAGAACGACGTCCGAGACCGCGCACGCAGCGGCCTTGCGCCCGCCCTGCTCCATCGCTTCAGCGATCGGGCGGATTTCGTCAAACGTGAGACCGGCGCATTCGAGCAGCGTGTCGGCGGAGCCGCGGATGTTTTGAACTTTGTTGGCGAGATACATCGCCGCCATCTCACGGGCGCCCTCGCGCGCCGTCTTCGGGTCTTCGCCGATGCTGCCCACAATGACCGAGCCGAGGTCCAGGTTGGACGGGTCCTTGCCCGCCTTGCGCGCGCCTTCTTCCATCATCGCGCGCGAATATTTGCAGAAGGAAGGCGTGGTGATGCTGGCAGTGAGCAAACCGTCCGAATGCGATCCGGCGAGGCGCTGCAAAACGGGGCCGGTCGCGCCGACGTAGATGGGCACGCGCCAGCGCGGCACGTGCGCGTCGGATTTCAAAGCAGGCGCATGAGCGGAAAAAGCCTTGCCTTCGTATTGGACTTCCTTGCCGGAGAGCATCGCTTCGACAATCTCGATGCTTTCGCGCATGACCGTTCCGGGACCGACTTCCTTGCCCTTCTCGCCTTCGCCGATTTCTTTCATGAAAATTTTTGACGCGCCAAGCCCGAGGAGAAAGCGGCCTTCGCCGGCGGCTTCCTGCAGGACGCGGGCTTCCATCGCAATCTGAACGGGATGGCGCGTGTAGGGAGAGATAATGCCCCAGCCGATGGCGATTTTTTTCGTCTCGCGCGCGACGATTGCCGTGACGGCCGTGGAAGAGCGCGCTTCCATGGAATGCTTGCGCCACCAGGGATAGGCCTCCGCGAGCCAGAATGTGTCAAAGCCCGCCGCATCGCACGCCTGCGCCATGCGCACGGTCTCATCGAGAGGCTCCATGCTGAGCTGCAGTACACCAATTTTGAACGGGACGGGCATTGGTTGCGGAATCTCCCTTCCAACAAGAAGCAAAAATGGCGGCCTGAAAACCGCCGCTACAAATTCACGCCGGATCGGTCCAGGAATGTTCGAGGCCTTTGATCAAAGCCCACATGGCGCGGTTGAGCGGCGTGGGAATGCCGTTCTTTTCGCCTAAGTCCGCGATCGCGCCGTTCATGAAATCGATTTCGGTTTGCCGCTTCGCAAGAATGTCCTGGAGCATGCTGGCTTTGTGCTTCCCCGGAGCGTTGGCGCCTTTTTGAACGAGGGCCCGCGCATCGCCGTGGAGCGCGATGCCGAGCGCCTTGGCGACGGTCTCTCCTTCCGCGATCAGCGCGTTGTACAGCGCGCCAGTAGGCTCGAAGCGCGTGGCGGCGCCGTGATGCAGGAGCGTTAGCGCACCGACGGCGTTCGTCGAAGCGTTGAAAATGAGCTTCGTCCATTGCGCGCCGCGGGCGTCTTGCAGCGGGATGACGCGCATGCCCGAGCGATTCAGAAGTTCGGCAAGCTTCTCGACGCGTGCGTAAGGCGTCTTCGTTGGCTCGAATGGACCAATCCAGGTGTCGCCGCTGATGTCGAAGCCGACGTGGCCGGGCTCGGCAACGTGCCCGGCGGGGAACGTTGTGCCGCGGATGACGTAGCGCACGTGCTCGGCGAGAATCTCCTCGTTGCCGACGCCGTTCTGCACGGAACAAACGGCGCTGCTTTCGTTGAAGACGTGCGCCATTTGCTCGATCGCGCCGCGCGTGTGCGTGCTTTTCGTGGCCACGATGCCGAACTCGCAGACGGGAATTTCGCGCGGATCAGAAGTGGCGTGGAGCCGCACGGTGAAGTCGGCGGCACCTGTGATGCGCAGGCCGCGCTCGTTGATCGCGCGGGTGTGTTCCCGGTTCACGTCGTAGGCGTGCACTTCCACATCCGGCAGCTTGGCCAGATGCGCGCCGAAGATGCTGCCGATCGCGCCGCACCCGACGATGCAGACTTTCGTGCTCATGCCTTTTCCAGGGCCTCGGCGCCGGCGTAGAAACGCCACGGCACATCCGCGAGGCACTCGCCCTCGGTCTTGCCAACGCGGTAGGTGTCCTGCGTGTAGAGGCACACCTTACCGTCCTGGTCCACGACCTGCGGGTGGAAGCTGAGGACCATGTTCTCCTTCAGCTCGATCTGCGTGTTCGCGCCAATCGCGGGATACTCGATCATCGTCGCGCCGATGGAGTGGCCGGTGAGATGGCCGAGCGCAAACCCCGCCTTCGCGAAAATATCCGCGGCGGCCTTGTGCACGTTGCAGGCAAGTTCGCCGGAGCGCATTTTCTTCCGCGCGGCTTCCATCGCCTGCGGATAGATTTCGCTCATGGCCAGCGTGCGCGGGCTGGGGCGGCCGTGAATCAGCGGGCGGGAAAATTCAACCCAATAGCCATCGGTCCCGGCGACCTCGAGCGAATACAGCAACAAATCATCTGCGTTGACAATTCGCAACGACGGAACCTTGAAGTGGGCTTCGGCTTCGCCGCGCGTGCCGCTCAGCACGATGTTCATCATGCGCGGACCCGCGCCGCGCGCAAAAAACCGCTCCACCGCGGGAGCCATGATCTCGGCCTCGGTCTTGCCGGGCTGGTAGCCCCTGAGCAACGCCTGGAAGCCGTCGAGGATGATGTCCATCGAGTCGCGCACCGCGGCGAGTTCTTCTTCGCTCTTCACGGAGCGGGCCATATCGAAATGGAAATCGAAGGGGACGAGCTCGAACGAGCTATTTTGGAGCTCGCGGTAATCGCGCACGGCCATGATGTAATCCATGCCGTAGGTGGCGACGCGCTTCCAGTGCTTTTCCTCCGCCTTTTCGCGCAGCCACTTGCCGGGAATTTCCGCCCAGACATGCTCGCGCACCCAAGGCTTGGTCTTGTCGCCGATCCAGCGCGCTTCGCGTGGAAAAACGAGAACCGGATCGCCGGCAAGAGGAATCAGGACGTAGACGTAGCGGTGGACGATCTCGAAACCAGAGGTGTAGCGGACGGCGCCTTCAAAGCCGGTGTACTGGTTGCCGCAGACAACGAGCGCATCGACGTGCTCGGCTTCCATCGCGGAGCGGATGTTCTTGTAGCGGCGGGCAATTTCCTGCGGACTTGGCATGACGCGGTCGGGCTCCTGGTTCAGTGCGCGCCGCAAATTTCGGCGACGGCAAGCGCATAAACTTTCGTGGTGTTGACGAGCGTTTCGATGGCGACTTTTTCCCCTTCGGCATCACGAGGCCCGCTCGAAGGGCCGTAATTCAAAGTCTCAATGCCGTAGCGCGTCATTACCGATGCGTCGGAATCCCAGAGAACGGTCGCGTGCTTTGGCGCGACACCCAGGACCTGCTGGTGACATGCTTCGATTGTTTTCACCAGCTCGTGGTCCTTGCTGATTTCAGCACCGGGGACGGAGACAAAAATCTCATGCTCGATGCCGTAGTCCGGATGCGCCTTGCGCAGGTCGAGGACGAGCTGCTTGAGCGACTTGCGCGCATCCTTGAGCGGCATCGTCGGCGGCACGCGCACATCGAGAAAGACGTCGGTGCGGTCGGGCGTGCGGCTCACGCGCCAGGGCTGACCGCCGCGGATACAGCCGACATTCACGACACCCGGCTGGCCGTCGTAGACTGCTTTTTTCTCCCACGCAGCGATCCAGTCATAGATCGCGTCCAGAATCTCTTTCATGCGGTAGATCGAACTCTGTTCCTGCTTGCCGCGCGTGAACGCGGTGTGGACGTAGTGGCCTCGGGTCGAGATGCGCGCCCACACCGTTCCGGAATGGCCGAGGACGAGCTGCAGGTCGGTCGGCTCGCCGAGGATGCACATGTCCGGCGTGACTCCATGATTGACCAAGTGATGCGTGCCGACGCCGTAGCCGCGGTACTCCTTGCCGACGAATTCGTCGCCCCATTGCGTTTTTTCAATTTCACCGGCGACGGCGGCGATGGTCACGTCTCCGGCGAGTTTCACGCCCGCGCGCATCAGCGCTTTCACGGCCTGCGTGTAGCAAACGAGCGCGCCCTTCATGTTGTAGATGCCAAGCCCGAAAATCATCCCGTTGCGGATGACCGCCTTTGGTTTGTAGCCCAGCCCGGTGAGAAATGTTTCGCGGCCGGTGTTGGACGTATCCATGTGGCCGTTGAACATCAGGCTCTTGCCGTTGGCCGTTCCTTCCCACAAGCCGACGACGTTGGCGCGGCCTTCTTCCACTTCTTGCCAGGCGACTTGTAATCCCGTCTCCTCGAACACCCGGCGCATGTAGCGCGCCATTTCGAGCTCTTCGCCGGTGGGGCTCGAAATGTTCACGACGTCGCAGGACATGGCGACAATTTCGTCCTCGCGGACTTGCGCAAGAATTTTCTTGGATAGTTCGGCATTCATTCGATCATTTGTCTCCCGTCTTCAGCTAGCGTCACGCGCGAAAATCGTCAGGATAGGAACAGAGTTTCTCGCAGCCGTTCGCGGTCACGAGAAAATTGTCTTCCAGGCGCAGACCGCCTCCGCCTTCCCAATAGACGCCCGGCTCAATCGCCAGCACCATCCCAATGCGCATCACGCCCGGCGAGGCCTGATGCGAATACGGCGGCTCATGCGCCCGCGCGCCGACTCCGTGGGCCACGGGATGCGAGGGTTGCCCCGGATATCCCGCCGCAGCAATCCCGGCGCGGATGATGCGGTCAATTTCACCGAGCGGCGCGCCGTCACGGACAACACCCACAGCATCCGCGAAGATTTTGAGCAACTGGTCGAGCAGGCGATTGTACTCGGGGGTGAGGCGGCCGGGACAGAGATTCTTCGTCAGATCGGCCCAGTAGCCGTCGGCGCAGACCCAGATTTCGACGAGCGTCGGCTCATTCTCGATAACGGGGCGATTGCTGGTGGCCGTAAAGGTGGCGATGCCCGGGCCGGACCAAACAAGCGTGAAGGCGCGCGCCATTTCGACTTTGCCTTTGTAGCCCACTCCGACCGCATGGATGTGGCCTTCGATCATCGCGGCGACTTCGCTTTCTTTCATTCCGGGACGGATGCGGTCGCGGGCGTACTCCATGCCGATGGCGGCAAGCTCGTTGGCGAAGCGCATGCGTTCGATTTCCTGCGGCGTTTTGATCATGCGGACTTCGGATAGAAGCGGGGCGGCGTCCACAATCTCGCGGCAAGCAGCGCGGAAGGCATCGTAGAAACCTTGCCAGTAGACCGTCGGCTCTCCGACCATGCGGTCGCAAATTTGCGATGTTTGCGAAAGCTCGATGCCGACGCGACGATCCAACTTGCGTTCGCGCAAGACTTCGACCGCCATTTCGACAGCTCGAATCATGGGCGGGCGCGGGTCCTTGGGATGATAGAAAGGGAAAAAACGCACGTCCTTGTTCCATGCCGTGCACTGCGCCTCGTGGAATTGCGGCTCGATCACCAGCAGAGTGGGATCTCCCTCCCGAGGAAAAATCGCGAGGTCGTAGCCTTTCATGGTCCAGTAGT
>JBGOWC010000218.1:0-4346 GCA_041478415.1 Terriglobia bacterium | reverse complement strand
CCGTCGTTGACGGTTTGGGACCAGCAATTGGAGTCTCTGCAAAGAGTACTGGCAACGCTTTCAGGAACCTGAGTAATAGAATGGAAGAGGCGTTGGGAGAATGCACCAACGTCCATTTGATGTATCCCGGTTTTGTCTTCGGATTTCTTCACCTTATCAAGTTCAGCAAAGAATCCGAGGTGGGCAACCCACAGGATGCTTCCTTCGGAGAAGATGACAAACCTTTGGCTTCGATCACGCGATATCACGAGGTCTTGGTCGCACTGTCAGGACGGAACACGATTACCGAGCCCGGTATGCGCTACGAATCCGTGGGACTTCTAGTTTACAGGTGTCGAGGCAAGCAAGCCGAAATCTGGCCTAATTACCCGCTTTCCGACAGCCCTGTCCATTTTTCACGTTTTTTTCGGCGTCTCTACGATCTCTATGACTTGCGATTTGCTTATCCTGACCCCGACGGACCAAATATCCGAAAAGAATGGCAGCCTCAAGGACGCGCAATTCAGCACAGATTTGACGAGAACTTGGCATTTCCATGGGAACTTAGACTTGCAGCCAAGTAAGAGCCGAAACGTGGCTTCTCGGCTGTTTTAATCTTCTAGACGGGTGGGACAGACGGAAAGCCCTAAAATGACTCTGGCGGGCGGGTGGAGCAGAGGTAAAGAGCCGAGACGAAGTTGGGTGGCGCACCCTTTGGAATTTGGTTTTCCAAAGGGTGCGGGGTCTGGTCCTATGGAACAGTCTTAACTGTTCTACCCAACTGCTTTTTCACACTCCGTTCGAATAGCCACTCAGTTACTCTTGACATCCGCTACCTTTCCTGCTATCATGTCCCGTGAACGTTGGCTCTAGGACGATCCGAACGGCCCCGCCGCCTATCCCTCTGCCCCCTACCCCCCTTAACTTTAGAGTTACCCCTATCCCTCCGCTAAGCCGTTTATTCTCAGGTGCTTCCGCACCACACCGTAACAGTAACAAAACGCGCCACTTTAACCCCTTTAGTTTCTGCAGATGCAGACACTATCTCCGCAAACCTTTTAGAATGAACAGATGCATAAAACATGGGGGTGGGGGTCTCCCCTTGCCGGTTAGGCATCTCCTCTCGACCCATTACCATCGCCCTTCCCGCTTCCCTGCTCCTGCTGTAGATTGGAAGATTGCATCCATGCCCGCGAAGCTCCCATCCCTGGTGATCGTCGGACGCCCCAACGTGGGCAAGTCTACGCTCTTCAACCGCCTGACCGGCACGCGCCGCTCTATCGTCACCAACGAGCCCGGCATCACCCGCGACCGCATCTATGGCCGCGCGGAGTGGCGTGGACGCACTCTCGAGGTCGTGGACACCGGCGGCATCGTCCCTGACGACAGGGCCATGATTCCCCAGGAGATTCTTCGCCAGGCCCGCGTCGCCATTGAAAAGGCCGCGCTCCTCGTCCTGGTCGTGGACACCCGCGCCGGCATCACGCCCCTTGATGAAGAGCTCGCCCGGCTCCTGCGCGCCACCGGCAAACCCTTCGTCGTCGCCGCGAACAAGGTGGACACGGCGCAGCAGGAAGTCCTGGCGGCGGGCTTTCACGAACTGGGCGTGCCGGTCTTCCCCGTTTCCGCGGAGCATGGCGCCGGCATTGATGATCTCCTGGACGCCGCGCTTGCCACGATTTCTACCGGAGATGCCGCGGAGGAAGCGCCTGCGGAAACAGTCACCGAGGTGGCCATTATTGGCCGGCCGAACGTTGGCAAGTCCACGCTCCTGAATCATCTGGTCGGCGAAGAGCGCGCCATCGTCACCCCCGAAGCAGGCACCACGCGCGACACCGTGGACATCGAGGCGCGCCACAACGGCCGCGTCTATCGTTTCGTGGACACCGCCGGAATCCGCAAGAAGGGCAAGACCAAGCTCGTCGCAGAAAAACTCAGCGTGGTCATGGCGCGGAAGAGCCTGGAGCGCGCCGACGTCGCGCTGCTCATCGTGGACGCCGAGCACGGCGTCACCCAGGGCGACGCCACCATCGCCAGCTATGCCGAGCAGTCCGGCCGCTCCGTCATCATCGTGATGAACAAATGGGACCTCGCCGTCGAGGCCGCTCGCAAGGCCGCCGAAGAGTTCGCCGCTGCCGCGAACAAGCCCCGGAAAGCCGGGTCCGCGAAGCCGGGCCGGACTTCATATCCAAGCCCGTCACGCGGCCCATCACGCGGCCTGCCACGCGGACCGTCCCCGTTTGGCACGGGCAAACTGCTCCTCGACTACGAAAAACTCGTCCGTGAGAAACTGAAATTCCTCAGCTACGCGCCGGTTGTTTTTCTCTCCGCGAAATCCGGTGACCGCACGCAAGAACTCTATCCCTTGATCGAACAAGTCGCCGACGCGCGCCGCCGCCGCATCCCCACTCCCGAGCTCAACCGCTGGCTCCAGGGCGTGGACCTGCAGCGCGGCACCTCTCCCAAGGCGCGGCTGGTGAAGATCTACTACATCACCCAGGCGAAGACTGCCCCGCCCACATTTCTTCTTTTCACGAATCAAAAGCAGCCGCTGCACTTCAGCTACGAGCGCTTCCTCGAAAATCAGCTCCGGGAAACATTCACTTTCACGGGCACCCCGGTCCGCTTCGTCCAGCGCCTCCGCAAGCCCCGCGAGAAATCAACAGGCGAGCGTTGACACCGACGGAAATTGTCCTAGGATGGAGGCGTCCCCCACCCGGCAGGCGCATCGTATGGCAACCAGCGGACAAGCCGCGCAACGCACTCTCGAAAAAGAGTTGTATCGCATCGGCGAAGTGAGCCGCTTGACGAACATGAAGCCGTTTGTCCTGCGTTACTGGGAAACCGAATTCCCCATGCTCCAGCCGGTGAAAAGCCCCAGCGGCCACCGCCTCTACCGCCAACAGGACATCGACACGGTCCTCAAGATCAAGCGGCTGCTCTACGACGAGGGCTTCACCATCGCCGGGGCGCGCCGCCACCTCCGCGATCACAACGGCTCCGCCGATGGCGAACCGCTGGCGCACAGCGAAGGGCCGCCGCAGCTTCTCAGCCGCAAAATGCTTCTCGATCTGCGCGACGCGCTGCGCGCTTTCTTGACGCTTCTCGAACGCCGGTGATACGCTGAATTTGCTGCTGTCGGGGCGTAGCGCAGCCTGGTAGCGCGCACGCTTGGGGTGCGTGAGGTCCCCGGTTCAAATCCGGGCGCCCCGACCATTTACTTGTGACCGAAGAGCGGTCAACTCTTCTTCCGGAAACGCAACCCGCGCCGAATTCCCCCGCCGGATGTTTTTCGCGTACTCTGGATGTGAACTGGAATTCGTGTGACTGGAAAAATGCCGCACATTCTTCTGACCAACGACGACGGGATTCAGGCCGAAGGGCTGTGCGCACTGGCCGCGGCGCTCGAGGGCCTCGCGACGATCAGCATCGTCGCGCCCAGCCGCGAGCAGAGCGGCGCGGCGCAGTCGCTCACGCTGCGCCAGCCAATCATTTGCCACCAAGTCGCCGAGCGCCAGTGGGCCGTGGACGGCACACCCGCCGACGCTGTCATCGTCGCGCTGCACAAACTTTTGTCCGAGCCGCCGGACCTCGTTCTTTCGGGAATCAATATCGGTGCGAACCTCGGCGAAAATGTCTATTACTCAGGCACGGTCGGCGCCGCTCGCGAAGCCGCGCTGCATCACATCCCGGCATGCGCGATTTCGCTGTGTTCGAAAAACAAGGCGGCCAAATTCGACGCGGCGGCGCGGATTGCGCGCTCGGTCGCCGAGCTGGCTCTCCGCGAAGGGTTGCCCAACCAGGTTTTGCTGAATGTAAACGTGCCCGACCCGTGGGATGGCGCGGTGAAATTCACCCGGCAATCGCAGAAGATCACGCGCAATCAGTTGAAGGAAGGCAAAGACCCGCGGGGGCGCACTTACTATTGGTTGTTCGAGCAGAGGATTGACAAAGACGTCGAGCCGGACACCGACTACGCGGCGATTTTCTCGGGCGCCGTTTCCGTCACGCCGCTGCACCTCGACCCCACGCACACCGAATCGCTCAATCACCTCTCCCACTGGGAAAAGTTTCTTCGGGGCGCATTCACGCCATGAGGGTTTATTTCGCCGCGCCAGCCGACGGCGCGACGAGCGGGATATTGCCCTTGCGCATTTCTTCGTTGAGGGCGGGCACATCCTTCGCCAGCACTTCGCGCCACTTCACGAGCTGCGCTTCGAGCTGCGCATCGAGCTCCACGAACACTGCCAATTCGGCCGCGGTCGGTGCCGCATCGGCGCTGTCCACGACCTTATTTAGGTAGCCGAGTCTGCTGTTGAGCTTCGTCGGGAAATTGGCCTCATCTTCGGAAGCCTTTGCATTCACCT
>JBGOWC010000273.1:0-3632 GCA_041478415.1 Terriglobia bacterium | reverse complement strand
GATTTCGCTGCGTTTTCAACCAGACATTTTTCATGCCTGGAATCTTTCCAGCCATGTCCTTGATCCCATCGAGCGCTTGTTGCTTGTCCGCGTCGGAAACGCCGTCCTTCCACTTGTAGATGACAACATGGATGACGGATTTCGGCTGGCCGAACTTGTTCTGTGCGGCGACGCTCTGCGCGTGCCAGGCACCGGCGAGGAATGCGCCGAGCAGCAAGAATGTTCCGCCAACAATGACCGTGATGCGATGACGCGAAGCGTTCATAGGGCTCCTCCGGTTGATGGGATACACTGGCAGTTTATGCAAGAGGGCATGAAAGAAGCAATCTCCGCACAACTGCCGAAGATCTGGATCGGCTATTTGCTCGGAGTGGCGACGTTCGTTGCCGAACTGGTGGCGGTGGCCCTGCATCCCGAGTTCGCCAAAGGGGAGAATCCTATCCCGCCGCTGTACCTGTTTCTGGCCGTGTTCGTCGGCGGGGTGTACTGGCTCGTGTGCGTATATCAATACCACGGCGTGATGGCGCAGATTCCGGGCTGGAAACATCCGATCTCGCCGGTGCGCGCCGTGGGCTTTCACTTCATCCCGCTTTACAATTTCTACTGGGTGTTTCACTGGCCGCGGGAGATCGCGCGGTTCGTAAATTGGCGCATGCAGAAGCCGCTGATGAAGCCAGAGCTGGTGGGAGCGGGCGTGTTTGCCGCGTTTGTGGTGCGATTTCTGCTGGATGCGGGGTTGGGGCTGATACTGCTGTTCGTGGCGGCCTCGTATGTGTCGGGGTGTCTTCGGGCGGCGCTTGCCACGCCGCCGGTTCAGGCAACACCGCCGAGGACGGGTGGCAGCGAGGGATGATTGAAAAACGGGCGGCACAACGTCCGGGCTTCGGTGCGTTAGATTCGGGGAAAATATTTTCAAATACGAGAGAGAGGTTACGCATGAAGCGTCTGCCTATGTACCTGGTATTCGCCCTCAGTTTGCCGGCCGCTGCTTTTTGCCAGGGCCGTGAGGAAACAAACAAGCTCGCGCGGGAGATCTTCAAAGAGTTGATCGAGATCAACACGACCGATTCAGTGGGAAACGTGACAACGGCCGCGGAAGCGATGGCGAAGCGGCTGCGGGAAGCGGGCTTCGCGGAAAACGAGGTGATCATCGCCGGGCCAAACGAGCGGAAAAAGAATCTGGTAGCGCGAATTCACGGCACGGGCAATCAGAAGCCGATTCTATTTCTCGCGCACTTGGACGTCGTGGAAGCGCGGCGAGAGGACTGGACGACCGATCCGTTTCAGTTTGTAGAGAAGGACGGCTATTTCTACGGGCGCGGCACGGTGGACATCAAGGATGGAGATGCAATTCTGGTGACGAATTTCATCCGGCTGAAGAAGGAAGGATTCCAGCCCGATCGCGACCTGATTCTTGCGCTGACGGCGGATGAAGAAGGAGGGACGTCGAACGGGGTCGATTGGCTGCTGAAGCACCACCGCGAGTGGATTGATGCGGAATATTGCGTGAACCTGGACGGCGGCGACTTCATGAGCGACCACGGGAAGAAGCTGTACGCGGCGGTGCAGGCGAGCGAAAAGGTGTACGTGGATTTCAATCTCGAGGTGCGAAATCCGGGCGGGCACAGCTCCCGGCCGACGAGCGACAACGCGATCTATCATCTGGCAGAGGGATTGTCGCGCCTCGGAAAGTTTGCGTTTCCGGTTTCGTTGAACGAAGTGACGCACTCGATGCTGGAACGAAGCGCCCCGCTGCAGACCGGGCAACTGGGGGGCGATATGAAGGCCGTGCTGCAAACGCCGCCGCACGCGGCGGCGCTCGGCCGGCTGACCGAAAACCCTTTTTACAATGCGATCTTGAGGACCACCTGCGTGGCGACAATGCTTTCCGGCGGCCACGCGCCCAACGCGCTGCCGCAGACGGCGCGCGCGAATGTGAATTGCCGGATATTGCCGGGCGAAGATCCACACAAGATCCGGGAGACTCTGGTGAAGGTGTTGGCAGATCCCAAGATCACAGTATCGTTTGTGGAACAGAAGAATGCGGACGGGAAGACGATCGAGCCGACGGCGGTGCCGCCGTCACCTCTGCGGCCGGAGTTAATGACCAGCGTCGAGCGCGCGGTTCACGCGAAGTGGCCGGAGTTGCCGGTGATTCCGGTGATGGACACAGGCGCTTCCGACGGAAAATTTCTGCGGCTGGACGGAATTCCGACGTATGGGATCGCAGGTGTGTTCCTCGACCTGGATAACCGGCGGGCGCACGGGCGGGACGAGCGCGTGCGAATCGAGGATTTTTACGACGGTGTGGAGTTCAATTACGGGCTGATTCAGGCGCTGGCAAGCGCGAAATAGCCTGTAACGCAGGGCCGCGATCCACTGGAGCTTTGCCGAAAAAACCGCGGGGCTGGCGCCCGGCGCCATAGGAAAAGAAAACGGCCCGGTGAAGAGGACTTCACCGGGCCGTTGCATTTGCGAATGCCGAAAGATTATTCGGGCTTTTTGGCGACTTCCGACTTGGCGTCCGCGGCACTGGCTGCCGTCGGTTTGACGGCTTCGGTGCCGTAGCGGGTGAGATAGGGCATGAACGGGGTCACTTCAAAGGGCATCTTTTCGCGCTCGGCGACAACGCCGATGGGCTTGGCCTTGATGAGTTCGAGCTTGTCGCTCCACGGGTCCAGCTTGACGCGGCCGCCAAGCGGGAGCGCCGCAATCATCTGTGGATTCTTCGACGCATCCACGGGCTGGGCCGACTTCAGGTCGGTGATAACCGGGACGCGGTTGCCGAGGTGCGGGCTAATCAAGTTTGGGATTTCCTTGGAGCGCTTCTCGAGCGCTTGCAGAAAGAGCCCGGCGTTTCCCAGCTGAGTCTTGTACGGCGAATTGTTGAGCAACTGGATGGCTTTGTCGCTGGCCTGCTTTTCCTCGTCGGGAGTGCGGGCGAACCCGAAGTGGCGGAAAGTCTCCTTATCCTCGATGAGCAACTGATCGAAGAAAGCGTAAGTTGAATCGAGACGATGACCGAGGACGGTGTGGCTCAGCTCATGGGCGAGGACCGCCGCCAGGCTGCCCTCGTCGGGAAGAACATCAACCAGACCGCGGCTGAGGACGATGGTGTGGCCGATGGTGTAGGACTCAAGGGTGGAGGTCATCATGACGCGGCAGCGAACCTCGGGCTGAATATCCAGATTGTTGGTGACTTCGAGGTTGTTGATGACGGTCTCGAGAATTTTATCCACTTCGCCGCGCGGGGCCATGAGGCCGATGCGCTGAAGGCGGTCCACGACGTTGTCTTCGGCTTGGTGGTCCCAGGTGCGCTGCGCTTGAATCGGAGACAAGTCGTTGGATGTCTGCGATTCGTCATTGACAGGCGTCTCGACGAGGATCTTGCTGAGTTCCTGTTCCTGGCCGGAGTGGCCCAGGTTGTAGCCCCAGAGGCGCGTCTGCGCTTTGAAGTCGAGTTTCTTTGAGAGCGCGTAATGCAGCTCGCGCTCTTCGCTGTAAACGAAAGTGGGCAGCCAGATGCCCGGCTGGACGTTGGAGCGCCAGCTATCGAAATGGAAATACCAACTGGAGTGGCCGCCGCCGCCGTAGGCGCCGTTGAAGCGCACGACGTTGAAGTCCTGATCTTC
>JBGOWC010000363.1:0-2527 GCA_041478415.1 Terriglobia bacterium | reverse complement strand
GCTTTCTCGACCAAGCGTACAAAGAGGCATATGACAAGAATCTTGGCGGAGTCGTTACGGCATCGGCCCAGACTCTGAAGGACTGCGGGGACGATGCAGAGTGCGCGTTGCGCAAAGAAAGAGAGATTCATGATCGCTTGGTTCAAGAAGGCAAACTACCGCATGTGAGCTGGGAGAAAATCATCGAGCACATCGACCATGTTGTAAGACTCGTCGGTCCAAATCACGTCGGCCTCGGCTCGGACTTTGACGGCGCGGACATGCCCGACGGCATGGAAGATTGCTCGAAGCTTCCGAAAATTACCGAGGCGCTGATGCGGAAGGGTTACAGCGACGACGACATCCGCAAGATTCTTGGCGGCAACCTGCTCCGCGTGATGGAGCAGGCCGAGCACGCTAGCCGTGAAATGCAGTCCGCTCGGTGAGCGGGTGGATATTTCTTCGAGTGCGGGAGATTGCTCCCGCTTTGTTTGGACGAGGCGAGGTGAAATGTTGCGACTCATCCTTTTTGCCGGCGTGTGTGTCTCGCTCGGTGCGCTATTAGCTGGCACGATGACTGCAGACGGCGTCTCCGAACGGGCGAAAAAGCTCCATTTCTCATCCATCGTCGTGGACACGCATGACGACACCACACAGCGGTTGCTCGATGGAAAATTCGACCTCGGAGAGCGCCACGATTCCGGCAGCATTGACATCCCGCGGATGAAAGAAGGCAATCTGGGCGCGATCTTTTTTTCCATCTGGATGCCCGGCACAATCACCGGACCCGAGGTTGTCAAGCGGGCCCTCGATCAGATTGACGCCGTGCGCGAGCAGGTCCGCAAGCACCCGAAGGATCTCGTCCTGGCCGCTACCGCTGCGGAAGTCCGGGAATCCCGCAAACAAGGCAAGATCGCCGTACTCATGGGCGTCGAGGGCGGTCACATGATCGCCAGCGATCTTGGCGTTCTCCGAAGCTATGCCGCGCTCGGCGTCCGTTACATGACGCTCACGCACAGCAAGAATGTCGAGTGGGCGGATTCTTCCACCGACAGCGCCGTCCACAACGGCCTCACCGATTTCGGCAAGGACGTCGTCCGCGAAATGAACCGCCTCGGCATCGTCGTGGACATCTCGCACGTCGCCGACAAAACGTTTTACGACGTTCTTTCGCTGAGCAAGGCGCCGGTGTTTGCGTCGCATTCTTCGAGTCGCGCGCTGTGCGATGCACCGCGGAACATGACCGATGACATGATGAGGGCGCTCGCAGCAAAAGGCGGCGTGATTCATATCAACTATCACGTGGGATTTCTGAGCCAGGAGTTCCGCGACGCCAACAAGGCAAATCCCGATCTGAACAAACAAATGGAAGCCGAAATTCAGCAAAAATGCGGAGACATCGAAGGCTGCCGGATCGCCGAAGGCGAGCGGGTGACGCGCGAATACGTCGCCCAGGGAAAACTCCCGCGCGTGGAGTGGACGAAAATCATCGAGCACATTGACCACGCCGTGAAAGTGGCGGGCGCGGACCACGTCGGGCTGGGCTCCGATTTCGACGGAGCGAACATGCCCTACGGCATGGAAGACGCTTCGATGCTGCCGAAGATCACGGAGGCGCTTCTGCAGAAGGGCTATTCCGAGAGCGACATTCGCAAGATTCTCGGCGAAAATACGCTGCGGGTGATGAGCGAAGTCGAGCGTGTGGCGAAAGAAACGGAAGCGAAGAAGCAATAAAGCATTGAAGAATTGAAAACGGGAAGGGTGGCTCATGAAGAGAGCGAATTGGCAGGTTTTGGCGGGGATGGTACTTGCAGGCGCGGTTGTGATGGCCGCGCAGACTCCCGCGCCGCAGAAACCCGCGGCCCCGAAGACGGGGACCGCCGCAAAGACCGGCACCGCGTCCAGGAGCGCGGCGGCGGCGCGTCCGACCTACGACCGCGCGCTGCTGAATCCTGCGCTCCTGAAGGCCAAGGCGCCCGATATCTACGACGTGAAGTTCATAACGACGAAAGGCGACTTCACCATTCGCGTGACGCGCGCCTGGGCGCCGCTGGGCGCTGACCGCTTCTACAATCTTGTGAAGCATCGCTTCTACGACAACGCGAGCTTTTTCCGTGTGCTCGACGGATTCGTCGTGCAGTTCGGCATCAGCGCGTATCCTCCGGTCGCCGCGAAGTGGAAGGACGCGAACATCAAGGACGACAAGGTCGCGCAAAGCAACAAGAACGGCTACGTGACGTTTGCGACCGGCGGCCCGAATACGCGCACGACGCAAGCGTTCATCAACCTCGGCAACAACACGCGTCTCGATGGCATGGGTTTCTCTCCATTTGGACAGGTCACGGATGGGATGGTGACCGTGGTGAAATTGTACGGCGGTTACGGGGAAGGCGCGCCGCAGGGGAATGGTCCCGACCAGGGCAAGATCGAGACGCAGGGCAAGCCGTATCTCGACAAGGGCTGGCCGAAACTAGACAGCATCAAGACCGCCACGATCGTGACGCCGGGCGCACCGGGCGGCGCCGTACCGCCGGCAACGAAGAAACCG
>JBGOWC010000199.1:0-4615 GCA_041478415.1 Terriglobia bacterium | reverse complement strand
GCCGTGAGTTTCGCCGTCGTGCTTCTCCTCGCGTTCTTCGCCGCAGCGCAAGAGCCGCGGAAAAATCCTGCAGTCATCTTGATTTCGGTCGATGGTCTGCGCCCCGACTACGTCCTCGATGCCGGCCGGCACGGCTTGCGGATTCCGAATCTCCGGCGATTTCTTCGCGAGGGTGCATATTCGAGCGGCGTGCACGGCGTCGTTCCCACGGTGACCTATCCGAGCCACACGACGCTGCTCACCGGCGTTTCGCCCGCGCGCCATGCCATCACCGCCAACACGACGTTTGATCCGCTGCGGAAAAATCACGGCGGCTGGTATTGGTATGCCGAAGACATCCGGGCGCCGACGCTGTGGGACGCCGCCGCGGACGCCGGCCTCGTCACCCTGAACGTGCACTGGCCGGTCAGCGTTGCCGCGCGCATCACCTGGAACATTCCGCAGTACTGGCGCGCCGGGACGCCCGATGACCGCAAACTCCTCCGCGTGCTCGCCACGCCGGGTCTCCTCGACGCGGCCGAGAAGGAAATCGGTCCCTATGCCGACGGCGAGGCGGAAGACATCGTCAGCGACGAGATTCGCGCAAAGTTCGCCGCGCGTCTGATCGAACTGAAGCGCCCCGATTTTTCCACCATTTATCTCACCGCGCTCGACCACGAGCAGCACTCGACCGGCCCTTTCAGCCCGAAGAGCAATGCCACTCTCGAACGGATTGACGCTGCGATCGGCGGCATTCTTGCCTCCGTGAAAAAGACCTACGGCGAACGCGCTGTCGTTTGCGTCGTCTCCGACCATGGATTCGTGCGCACGGACAAGGCTGTGCATCTTTCTTCGGCGTTTCGCGAGGCGGGCCTTCTTACGGTGGACGCGAAGGGTCAGGTCAAGTCGTGGAGTGCTTCGGTCTGGGATGCGGGCGGTTCCGCGGCGATTGTTCTTCACGACCCGGAGGACACCGCAACGAAGGAAAAAGTCGCGCTGCTCCTCGCCAAGCTCGCCGCCGATCCATCGAACGGAATCGCTCGCATCGTTCCCGAAGAAGAATTGCGCGCGCGCGGGGGATTTCTCGGCGCATCGTTTCTTGTTTCCCTGCGCCCGGGATTCCTTGCGGGAGACGACCTCACCGGCCCTCTGGTGAAGCCGACGAGCACGCGCGGCATGCACGGTTATTGGCCCGATCTTCCGGATATGAACGCGTCGTTTTTTATTCTCGGTCCCGGGATACCCGCTGCGAGCGCACTCGGGCCGATGGACATGCGCGACATCGCGCCCACGCTCGCGCGCATTCTCAAGGTCCGCCTCCCCTCCTCCGAGGGAAAGCCAGTTCTCTAATCATCCGGCATCGCACCGAAACGATGTTGACCTCCCGTCCGTATAGCTCCTAAGATGGCGCTCCCACGGAGGATTCCATGCGCATTCGCGTTGCCCTTTTGACGGCCGCTGCCGTTCTCGTCTCTCTCGCCGCCACATCGCCTGACACGCGCGAGATCACCGACCCGAAAAAAATCGCTTCCGCCGATATGCCCGGCGCGGGACCGGTGCCAATTGACGACCTGTTCTTCACGCGTTCGACCGGCGGCGGCGCGTGGTCGCCCGACGGCAAAGAAGTTGTTTTCACCTCGAATTTCACCGGCCGCCTCAATCTCTGGAAGGTGAACTCCGCCGGCGGCTGGCCCATCCAGCTCAGCCAGTCCGACGATCGCCAGGGCGGAGCGAACTGGTCTCCCGATGGAAAGTGGATTCTCTATCAATCCGACCGCGGCGGCCTCGAGCACTTTGATATCTTCGCGATCCCCAGCAATGGCGGAGAATCCATCAATCTGACAAAAACAGATGACATCTCCGAAACCAGCACCGTCTGGTCGCACGACGGCGCACAGCTTGCCATTGCCTACAAGCCGAATTCTTCTCCCGCCACCGACGTGGCCATTCTCGATTGGAAAACGCGCGCGGTCCGCAACCTCACCAACGAAAAAACGCCCAATCACCTCTGGACCGGCCAGCTTTGGAGCCCCGACGACAAGTTCCTATATGCCAGCCGCGTCATCGCCGGATTCACGGACAGCAGCGTTTTTCGCATCGAAGCCGCCACCGGCAAACAGGAAGAGCTCACGCCGCACGAAGGCCAATCGCGCACATTGGTTTCCTCCGTCTCACCCGACGGCAAGACGCTGCTGGTCACCTCGGACAAGCCCGGCGGCTATCCCAACGTTGCGCTTCTCGATGTGGCCACAAAGAAACTCACTTGGGTGACCGACCTGAAGTGGGAGGCCAGCGCCGGCGAGTTCTCGCCCGACGGCAAGTGGTTCACCTACGTCGTCAACGAAGACGGCCGCACCGATGTCTACCTGGCGGACGCGGCGACGCGCAACGGAAGCAAACTCAATGTCCCCTCCGGACTCAATGGATTCTCCGGAAATCCAGCGGCGTTTTCGCCGGACGGCGCGCGCCTTCTCGTGACCCATCAGAGTTCGACGCAGCCCGGCGACCTGTGGGTCTACGACCTGCGCGCGCGGAAGCCGGCGCAGCTTACGATTTCCGCCATCGGCAGCCTCGCGGCGGCGAAGATTCCTCCCTCGCAGCTCGTCCACTACGAGAGCTTCGATGGAAAAACCATCAGCGCGTTTTTCTGGGTGCCGTTCAATCTCAAACGCGACGCCTCGAACCCCGGCATCGTCCTGCCGCACGGCGGGCCGACCGGGCAAACGCTGGATTCGTTCAACCGCAGCGTCATCGCGCTCGTTTCGCGCGGCTACGCGGTCATCGCGCCAAACGTCCGCGGCTCGACCGGCTACGGCATGGCCTTCCAGAAGGACAACGTGAAGGATCTCGGCGGCGGCGACCTCGAGGATGAAGTCTTCGCCGCGAAATTCATGGCCGCGACCGGCTACGTGGACGAAAAGAAAATCGGAATCACCGGCGGCTCCTACGGCGGTTTCATGACCCTGATGGCCATCGGCAAAAAGCCCGATCTCTGGGCCGCCGCGGTCGAGCAGTACGGCATCATCAACTGGCTCACCATGCTCGAACACGAAGACCCGTTCCTGCAGGAATATGAAAAATCGCTCCTCGGCGATCCCGTGAAAGATCGCAAAGTGTACGAAAACACCTCGCCGATCAAATTCATCCGCAACGCCAAAGCGCCGCTGCTCGTCCTCCAGGGCGAAAACGATATCCGCGTGCCGAAGGAAGAGGCCGAGCAGGTCGTGGCCATCTACAAGGAAATCGGAAAGACGGTGGATTCACACTTCTATCCGCAGGAAGGCCACGGCTTCGCCAAGCGCGAGAACCAGATTGACGCCATCAAACGCACTGTCGCGTGGTTTGACCGCTACCTAGCGAACAAGCAGTGATCGGGGATGGCCATTGGCCCGGCGGACCTTAATTTTTTGACAGCTTTCGATAGGGATGTTCAAAGCTGAGGTAAAGGAAAATACCCTTTTCGCCGTTGCTGGGGCCCAGGCCGAAAGGTACAGCGATACCCGGAACGATTTGAAGCCCATTCTTGAAGTTGTAGGCCCAGCGAATTCCCGGGCTGAGTAACAGGTCGCTCGTCCACTCAGTGGTGTTCGGCGCAGTCACTTGTTGACTGCGGTTGAAAACTGTCTCCAGCAATACATTGAAGCGAGGATGAGCCAGCCAAACAAAACTTTGGCCGAGGTTGTAACCAAAGGTTGTCCCCGTTTCTCCCGCAGTATTTCTGGCGTTCGGGATGATTGTGGCTCCGGCGTTCCAGTGCGTTACGAGTTTTCTGGTGAGCACTAAGCTGAGCGGGAGTGCACCCTGAATACCTGCGCCTCCAGCCCCTCGCCCCAGACGATAGTTGCCCGTGGGCAGCAGCACACTGAACCTCGGCGCGAATGCTACTTTGGCCTTGCCGTTGCCCAATAGTTGATAGCGATAATTGAGAACCACATCGCCGAACCCGGCGCCCGATCCGGGCTGCTCGCCTGAGTGGAGTGCAGTCAGTGTGTAACTAAGTTGGTGGCGGGGACTTGCGTCCACGGGCCACTCCTGGGTGAATGTGTATATCCAATCTTTGCTGTTCCAGAACCGCTGAAGGCTCTGGATGTGCTGCACCACTCCAAATTCCTGATTGTAGGCTTCCTCGACCAGGAAGCTGTTGTCTTGAATCTGAGGAGTGTCGTTGCTCGAATCTTTGGGCCCGCTTGCTTTTTCGGGAGATTTGTTTGCGGCAACCTCTTGTCCGCTCTTATGCTGTCTTAAGTCGTCGGGTTGGATGGGTAGAGCCGTCTGCGCCAGGGCTACCGGAGCAAGCAGTACCGCCAAAATCTGCGACAGAAAGAAATGCAGGCGAATACCATGGCTGGAATTCCGGCGAAACATTAGGCGTGGTCTCTCTCCCACGCCACGGTTTTCTTGGCGAGGCGTCTGCCGGCCCTTTTCAGCGACGCTACGGCACTTTCGAGTTGTGGCGGCACGGGAGGGGGCATGATCTTGGGTAACTATGGTGAAGCAAACGTTGAAACTACACTTAATGCGTCCTTCTGTCAACCGAATTCCGGTTCCAGTGAACCTCCGAATGCACAAGAAACTGGAAATTCCTATTTTGCTGCCACCTGCCGGTCTGCTCCGATTGCCCGCACGCCGACCCCTG
>JBGOWC010000040.1:0-9971 GCA_041478415.1 Terriglobia bacterium | reverse complement strand
GATGTGATTCGGCCAGCACCTCGGCTGAAAAACTGTGCGGAAGGTGATGCTTGCGGATGATGATCTCGGTGTCCACGCCGAGCTGGCCGGGCCGCCCCAGGATTTCCAGGACGCGGCCCGTCGCACCCGTCCCGCCGCGGGGGTAACGCAGGATTTCGGCATTAACTACCGCGCCATCGAGTTCTGCAATCCTGGACAAATGTTTCTGCCGCCCACCGCGCTCCGGCACTTGGGACAAGCCGAGCTTTTCTTTCAGTGAAGCCGTCAATTCCCCGCCCGGAGGAATTTCGATTTCGTGCTGGATGCGCGTGTCGTAGGGCAGGACGGTATTTCCCCGCGCGCCGTAGCGGAAGAGACCGACTACCGTCGGATGCGCCCGGCCGAGCACGCGGACAATCCGGCCTTCCGCACGGAGTGCGCCGGGGAGCCCGCCAATGCGGGAGACTCTGACAACGACCCGGTCGCCATGCATCGCGTCTTCGATGGCGTCGCGCGGGATGAAGATGTCGCCGTTCACTCTCGGCAGCGGCGCGTCCGGCACCACGAAGCCGTAACCGTCGGGATGATGGATCAGCCGGCCGGTTACGCCATCTGGGTCCTTTGGCTGAGCCGAGCGCGAATTCATCGCCGCCACGGCCGAGGGCTGCGATTCCTGGTGGCGTTCCTTTCCGGAAAGACGATATCGCCCACCGGGCAACTCTTCGATCTCCCGCCTCTTCTTCAGCTTGGCGAGAATCTTGTAGAGCCCGCGGCGGTCGTTCTTTGTGAGATGCAATGCTTCCGCAATTTCGGCTGAGGTCACGGGCCTGGCCGTAACTTGCAGAAAATGCAAGATGTTACTGGCTTCGAGATGCTGGGGGCGAGGCATCGTTCGCAGATCTTTCTGATAAGCAGGAGCCTACCGCAGGGATTCTAGCCGCATCTTGCGATGAGGTCGCAACTATTTTTGGGGGCGCGGGTTTTTCAAGCAGGCCAACACACGACCGGCTAGCCACCCTCCGTCAGGCTGGCCGGATTCCCCGAAAGGGGAGCCAGAGGGGGCGGGACGACCTGGCCCGCCTCCTCGTTTTGTTTCTCGTGGAACTCTGAATGGCAATCGGCAGCAATGTGGCTAGGGCAGCGCTTCGATCTTGCGAACGTGAATCGTATCCGGCTCTGGACCGAGGGTCCCGGTGACGCGCACCTTGTGTCCGGCAAATTCCTGCACCAGTTCCTGCTTGTCCAGCCGGTACATTTTGTCCTTGATCTGGAGCACGAATTTTCCGCCGCGCTGTTTGACGCAGAAATTGGTGCAATCGGCTGAAGTGGTTCCCACCGATTTTACTTTCAACATTTCCTTGTGGGATCGGTCAAGAGAATGGACGTTGGCCGCGCACTGCGAATCCGCGAGCTCGCCTCTGAAGACTCGATCACCCTTGCTTTGCGCTGAAGTGCTCAGCAGCCAGAGCAAGCTCAGGCTAATTCCGCCGACGATGCTCCGCCTTGCATAAGACATGTTCATTCCTCGAACGAAAATCTCCTAATCAAGGGACATCTTCCCTAGGGCTCAACGACAAACTTGAGGCTCATCTGCTCATGGTGCTCGCTGCAGATGACCGTGCAAACCACTTCGTAGTCTCCCGCTTCTGCGGGGGCGGTCAGCAGGAATTCCTGTGTGCCGGGCTTCAAGAGTAACTCCCAACCCGGAACTGGCGACCGGTCTTTAGCGCGCAGCAGGTTAAATCCGTGCACCGAGCCGTCCCTGTTCCGGCTCTTGGCCTTTATCGCCGTGATGCGCAGCCGAATTTCCTCGCCTGCCTTGACGACGATCACTGGCTTGGCCTGGCCGGGAATCTTGTAGCGGCTGTCATGGCCGGCAATCACTTCGATCAACCGAGGTTCCGGCCCCGCGGAGACACGCGGCGACAACAGCAGCAAGCTGAAGAGGGCGATTCCGCAGGCTGGTTGCGCAGCGGTCATGGCGCGTTTTCTGTAGTTGTGCTGCCGCATGACTACTCGGTGATGTAGCGCAGGATCAGCCGCATGTCTTCGTCGGTAATGGTTGCGCGGACTCTCATGTGGCGCACAACGGTGGCCATCACCCGCGGCGGAAATTTGCGCGGAGCCATGTGGCATCGTCCGCAGTTGGCGCGAAATCTCTTTTCCCCTTCCAGCCGAGCCGCCGCCGCATCTTGAAAAGCCGCTGTGTGGCTCGGCGTTGCAGCCGGGGCGGAAGCGCTCGCAGGAGCGGCGGGATGCGGCGTATTTGCTTGTTCCTGTCCGGTGGCCCACAGGACGCCACCGATCACCATCAGCGATAACCAGGCGAAGATGAGGCGCTTGGGCGTCATTTCACATCTCCATGGCCCAGGGGAATCAAAAAGCGATACGTAAGTCCAAAAGTCCAGATGTTCCCGTCCCCCTCCGGGCTGAATTCCCGGCCGTAACTGCCCGTGGCCCTGAACCCATCAAGGATGTAGTAGTTCGCACCAAACTCGAGTTGCTTCGTATTCACAGAGGGCACGGCGTCGCTCGATAGCTTGCCCACAAAAAACTGTTGTACGCGTGCCACGATTTGTGTCCGGCGCATCGCGTTCTGCCAGAACGGAAGCTGACTCAGGCGATAGGCCGGTTCGATCCAGTAGCCGCTCCCCCTGCTTGATCGGGCATATTCGGCGCGGATGTCGAGCGGCAAGGACGTCGGCTGCCAAAAGGAATGAAAACCGAAGGAGTTGGAGCGCTCGTCCTGCAAGAGATGCTGGAACGATCCGCCGATCTCCAGCCTTGCCTTGGGGATGAAGATTCCGAGGCGCCCGCCCGCAAACCGGTCGGAGTTGAGCGGCTCCCTCGTACTCAAAGCCGAGAAATAAACGGCGTAATTGAAATTAAATTGAGGGTGGGCTTTGAAGCCGCCGCGCAGCATCGCCCCGGTGCCGGCGCCGCCTTCTCCAATCGCGATCTTCTGAATCAACGGGTCGGCTTGCAGATTGCGGATCCAGACCGGGTACAGCCGCTCGTTGTAACTACCAAACGGCGTGAGGTATCTCCCGACCGTCACGGTCAGGTAGGGGTTCGCGATAAAGTCCAACTGCAGATACTCAACTTCCTTTGCGACCTTTCCCCGAAAGGTCCCGCTGCCCGCCGGCTGTGCCAGCTCGGCCTCAAAGGAGGTCCGCGACTCGATCAACCAGCGTTTGCCAATCGGAACCAGCAGCACCGGCGATATGAGGGGAACCAGTTCAGGGTTCCCGTCTTCAAATACGGTGATAAATCCGGCGCCGCCCGTCAGAACCGGGACGGGCTTGATTTCCTCGGGCTCCTGCGACTGGGCATGGAGGAATGGAACGAAGACGATGGTCACGAAAGAAGCAAGAACAGCGACTCGGCCAAGTCGGCAATCGGCAGGTGCCCACCTGAAGGGGCGTCCTTCTGACCGGTGCCGATGCGCGGCCTGGGTGCTCGAACGAACAAAATGATCTCCCACAACGCTCCCATCAGATACTATGAGTACTAGAACTTTTATATTGAATTGGGCAGCTTGGCTGGTCAACCGGACGTCCTCGATGGTGTGCCGTGGTGGTAATGGAGCAGATGGAGGTGAGGTCCGGCGAGGCTTCGCGCGCGGGAGTAAGCCGAAGGATTTGGTGCCCAAGAGAGGACTCGAACCTCCACGGCCTTGCGACCACTAGAACCTGAATCTAGCGCGTCTGCCAGTTCCGCCACTTGGGCACAAGCGCGGTGAATTGGACTGTTTTTCATTTTGCCCGCAGCTTCCAACTTTGTCAACGCACTGCAGCGCGGTCCGCAGGGAAGCTGCGCCGGGCGGGGTGCCGCGGGGCGGACCCGCCACCGCTTCCATCTGCCTAAGATGGTGTATACTCCGCCGAAGCGGGGGACATCCCCTGCTTGTCCTCCGTCAGTTCACCACGGATCGGTTCCAACGGGGAGGTCACCATGGAATCAATGCATCCGGGTCCTTTCATGTATACGCTCATCGTTTGGAGTGTGATCACCGCCGCATTCATTTTTCTGTTGATCCGGCGGAGCCTGCTCACCAACCGGGAAGACGATCAGCTCTTCCTGGATGCGGCAGAGGAGCACATGGCGGCCGAGCAGCGCGCGATCGTCGCAAAGATCACGGCGCTTTCCCGGCCGCTCGTGGCAACCGGCGTCCTTTCCGGCGTGCTGCTGCTCGTGCTCGCCGGGATGTGGCTTTGGGAGGGGCTGAAGACCTTCTGAGTCTCGCGGCTGCCCGGACCGCTGCTATCGAAGCGGAGGCTTACTCTCCGGCTGCGTCGGCGTTGATGTACCTGGAGGGGGTGCGGGCCGCGCGGGCGCTCCTGTTTGCACAAGCGACGTGTGATTGTGCACGATGAGCCACCGCGCGTTGCGCTTTTCCAAAACAAGCGTTGTCTGGCCTCGCGCCGCGCTGGGCTGTCCATCCACCACTCCGGAAAAGTCCCACTGGTAGCACGCCCAGGCGGTGTTTCCGATCACTCGTACATAGGTGTTCTGCCGGTCCAGGCGCACCTGCTGCAATCGAGCGCGTTGCTTCTGGTAATCCGCCAGGTAGTTGGCCCAGCCGACCACGGGCGGCTCCCAGACGCCGCTGACCACGGAAACATCATCGGCATACGCCTTGTGCAGCTTTTCAGCGTCGCCAACCTGCCAGGCGCCCAGCATTTCGGAAATCGCGTAGTCAATGGCCGGCTCGTCCGGAATCATCACCACGGGAGCGCCGGAATCGGCCGCCGACGCGTTCTTCTTTTTCTTTTTGTCTTTTTGCGCCGTTGCCGGCGATGCGCTGCCCAAAAGAATCAGCGCGCTGACTAGAAGTGCAGCAAGAACACGGACGCCTCGCATCTCGATGATTCCATGCATTCGCATTATTCCTCTCGCCGCACTTCGTTGCTCGCGGAATAGCACGGCAAGGGAATCATACGTCAGCGCTGGCGCGATGCGCTGAGCAGGTTCACAAAGAGGCGATACGCGCCGGGAACCCCTTCGGGAAGCTGGCGGAAGAACGCCAGCCCCGTGAAGATGTACGTCCCCTTGCCGTAGCGCGCGTAGACCAGCCCGCCCGTGAGATCCAGTTCGCCCGGATCATGCATCGCGAGGAGAGGCGTGTAGTGTTCGTCGAACTTGTCCCAAAAATAGAGTCCGCGCTCCTGTACCCAGCCCTGGAAGTCATCTTGTGTGATCTTGTTCGGGCGATTCAGCAAGGGATCATCGGGTTTCAGGAACGTGACCGCTGCCGTTTCGTCGGTGATGCGAAGCGTATCGTTTCCCATGGTTGCGGGGTAGGGAGAGGGTTTCACGCGATCCCAAACAAAATTGCGGTTGTATTGGACGACCAGCGTCCCGCCGTTCTTGACGTAATCGAGGAGGCGCTGGTTCGCCGAGGCGAGGTCGCTGCGCAGTTCGTAAGCGCGCACGCCCACGACGATCGCGTCGAATTTAGAGAGGTCGCCGAACGCGAGCGCCGCCGCATCGAGCATCTCCACGCGGATGCCGAGCCGTGCAAGCGCTTCGGGAATGGGCTCGTTTTCGGCGGTGATATAGCCGACGCGCAGATTCTCCGGCACGCTCACATCGAATGCATGGACGCGGCATTCCGCCGGCTCGCTCCAGAGTTGCGCCGGCAGGGACGGAAGTGGTTCAAGGGAATTGGCAAACCCTTCGTCACCGCGTTGTGCGTAGGCCCCGATCTTGTAGGTCCCTGGCGCAAACTTTTCCGGCAGCGTAACCGTGAACCGCGCATACTTATCCCCCTCGCCGGCAAATTCGAGTGTTTGCGGCGCGCTGCTGCTCCAACCCTCCGGAACATCCAGGCTGACGTTTATTTTCGTCGGCAGAGTGGCGTAGGAGTGAAGGCGCAATAGGATGTCGAATGGTTTGCGAGGATTCCCAGGCACCTCAACCGCACGCTTTGGCTCAACCGCCAGTGTGTATGCCGGCACGATCCGCGGCAGGACCCGATCCACCCGTGTCGAACTCGCCTGAATGTGAATGACCGGTTCAGACACCTCAAAGGAATAACCGGCAATTGTTATTGCTTGATTCACAAAAACCAACGGTCGTGGCTCGGGGAGGAGCCTTTCCCAATTGCGGTTGTCAAGACCGGGCAAGAGCGCTTGTTGTGTTGCACTCGGCGGCACGGGCGGGCCCACGTGCACTGTAAACTGATAGCCTTTCCCGGGGTCGCCTTCGCGTCTCGATTCCTGCATCTCCTTCGGCAGATCGATCCGCAATTCTCCCGGGGAGCAGCCGGATTCCTTGCGGCAACGAGCCGACGCAGAGACCTGGAAGGATTCCCCGGCAACAAGTTCGCTCTTGTCCGCCCGCGCAGTCACCTCCAAGCCAGCGGTCAGTGCCAATGCCCGGTTGATTTTCGCCTGCGCATTGCGCAGATCCTGCAGGAGCGGTTCCGTCCCGCGCCAGTGCGCGCGGTGAAAGAGCGATTCGACATTTTGTCCGGCGGCGGCCAGGGATTCCGCAGACTTTTTCCATTCCAAATGCAGCGCCGCCTCGCGTGCCTCGGCGATGCGTCCCTCGGCTTCTCGCAGCCCGGGGCAAAATGCAGCGCCGTACCGGCAGCCTTCTCCCTCAGAGTCTCCCGCGATCTCGTGCAGCGGTTTGTCCAGTATCGCCGGCTCAAACTTGGTTCCTCCCTCGGCGATGAGAGTCAGAGGCCGCCGCAGGAACGGTGAACCAAGAAAACCAGCAATGCCCTGCGAGCGATGATTCACGAAGGCATCGAGCGCAATCTCGCGGTAGGATTTTCCCCAAAGCGGCGAGATGTCATCCACCGGAAGCGCGCTTCCCGCTGTTCCTCCTCCGCGTTCGGTATCCAACACAGCGACTGGATTCATGTCGCTGCCCCAGGGTTGAAGTCCTTCCACGATCTGTTCCGGAAACGCTTTCGGGTCCGCCGCGAGCTGCACCGCGCGCGGCGTCCAGAGGCCAGATGTTTGATGGTGACCGTGGCCGCCGTGCACGCCCCCCCAGCCATTGATCACGATGTTCGGGCGAAGTGTGCGAATCACTCGCACCATGTCGCCCAGCACCGCATCGCCCCACACCTTCATCGTTTCTTCGGGGGTTTTGGAATAGCCAAAGTCTGGCGCGCGGGTGAAGAAGAGTTTCACGCCGTAGCCGCGCGTGGCGGCGAGCAATTCCTGCGTGCGGATGAGCCCAAACTGCGGCGCCTGTTCCGGGCCAAGAGCGTTTTGCCCGCCTTCACCGCGCGTGAGGGTCAACAGCGCGACGTCGGCATGCAACCCTCGCGCGAGATAGGTGAGGAGTGTCGCGGATTCGTCGTCCGGATGCGCCGTGATATAGAGAATTCGCGTGCTAACGCGGGCGCTGTCAATCGCCTCAATTGTCTCGGCGAGGCCCGGCCCGGTTCCCGGCGCGGGAGGAAATTGGGCGAGCGTGGATCCTGCGGGGAAAAGTGCGATGGAGAGATAGAGAAACGCCCGGGAAAATTTCACGCTGCCTCCGGTTGTGCAAACGGCCACTCTCGCAGCATCCGCGCCCGCACCAGAAACACCGCCAAGCCCAGCGCGATCACGAGCAGCCCGATCTTCCTCGCCGGCCCGGTGGCCAGAAACAGCGCCGCCCATCCGATCATCGAAAGCACCGCCGGCACGGGATAGAGCCACATCTTGAACGGCAGGCGCTCCGGCGGCCAGCGCTTCCGCAGCAGCATGACGCCCACCGCCTGTCCGATAAACTGCACCAGCAGGCGCATGGCGAGAATCGCCGCGATCACCGTCTCCAGCCGGAACAACAGGCTGAATGCAAACGAGAGCGCGCCCAAAACGAGCAGCGATACGTGCGGGAAATGTTTTGTCGGATGCAGCCGCCCGAAGATCCGGAAAAAATTCCCATCGAGCGCCGCCGAATACGGCACGCGCGAATATCCCAGCAGCACCGAAAACACCGACGCCAGCGCGATCCACAGCACCATCACCGTGACGACCTTCGCCGCTCCCACTCCATACAGTTTCTCGACGAACGCGCTCACCACAAACGGTGAATTCTGCGCCTCGCGCCACGGCAGCACGCCCAGGATGCTGGTCTGCATCGCCAGGTACAGCACCGTAATCCCCAGAATCGAAAGAAAAATCCCGCGCGGAATATTTCGCTCGGGATCCCGGATCTCGCCACCCAGATGACAAATATTGTAGTAGCCCCAATAGCTGTACACGGTGTTGACCATTGCGGAACCGAGCCCCGCAAACCATATCCAGGAAAGATCAAAGGCGTGCGGCGGAAAATCAAACGCCATCCGCGCGTCGAAATGCCGCACCCCGCCCCAGATCAGCCAAAGCATTGTCCCGACGACGCCCACCCATAACATCACCGAAATCTTGCCGATGGCTGTGATCCGCCGGTACAGCAGCAGGACGAGCAGAATCACCAACCCGCCCGAAATGGCCTTTGCCCCGGCGGTACTCAATACGTGCGGGCGTACCAGATACCCCGCGTACCTCGAAAATCCGATCGCTGCCGACGACACCGAGAGCGGCGCCTGGATAAATGTTTGCCAGATGAAGAGAAACGACATCAGCCGTCCCCAGCGCCCCGGACCGTACGCCTCTCGCAGAAAGACGTACGTGCCGCCGGCCTTCGGCATCGCCGCGCCCAGCTCCGACCACACAAATCCGTCGAGCACCGCCAGCACCGCCCCTGCCACCCACGCGAGGAGTGCCTGCGGCCCGCCCATCGCTTTGATGACGAGCGAACTCACGACGAACGGGCCGATGCCCACGATCTCGATCATATTCAGCGCCACGGCCTCTTTCAGGCCGAGGCCCCGTTCGAGTGCGGGCGATTGTGAGTTCGTGCTCATCGAAACTGAAGAAGGAGAATAGCAAAGGCGGGTCCGCTTCCCCTACAGTTGCATGAATGAACCAGCGCGCCCTAAGGCAGCATCGCTGCCACTCCGCGATCCAGAATGCCGACGCCGGGTACATGAATTGGCGCAAGCCTTCGTCGTCGCCCTCGGCGAACCGTGATGGCTGGCGCGCCAGACGCCTTCCCCAGTGCTTTTTCGTTCTTGTCGAGGATTTGGGCGGTGCGTCAGTTTCCGGTTAGCGCGTAATACGTCCAAGTGACGCCGGCCCGATGCCGTCCCAATTTCCCAGAACCCCGTTTCTAGCCCGCAATTGGCACTTGTCCGGTACTCCGACTTATCGTCCACTGGCATGCTCGTTTCCTATTGACACTCTATACGTAGATCAATATTATCCCTATAGAGAGCCGATAGGAGGCATAAATTGAGCCCTGAACCGACAAGCCTTTTGCAAGGGACTTTGGACCTGCTGATCTTGAAATCGCTTATCGCTGGCGAGATGCACGGATTGGGAATCTCGCGCAGGATCCAGCAGATCACGGCTGGCACTTTTGTTGTTAAGCCAGGCTCGCTCTTTCCCGCCCTACACCGAATGGAAGAAGAAGGTTGGATTTCATCTTTTTGGGGAGAGTCCGAGAACAACCGCCGCGCGAAATACTATCGCTTGACCAAAGCTGGAACGAAGCAACTCGAAGTCGAAACCAAGCGATGGGGCCGCATTTCTTGGGCTATCGATCAAGCTTTGGAAGTGTCGTAGGGAGGTGATTAGCATGCCGCTCCTTGTGAAAGTCCGAAGTTTCCTGAGAAATCTCTTTTTATCTCGGCGTGTGGACGTAGACCTCGACCAAGAGGTTCATTCCCACCTCGAAATGCTGATTGAGGAAAACATTCGCGCGGGCATGCCGCCGCACGAAGCGCAACGTGCCGCGCGGATCGAACTTGGCGGAATCGAGCAAGTCAAGGAGCAAGTACGCGATTCGCGGACGGGCGCGTTTCTCGATTCCCTATTGCAGGACCTGCGTTTCGCCCTGCGCCAGATGCGCCGTTCTCCCGGCTTTGCCCTCACTGCGGTCCTTATCCTGGCGCTCGGCATCGCTGCCAATGTCATCGTTTTCGGCGTCCTGCAGGCATT
>JBGOWC010000227.1:0-4238 GCA_041478415.1 Terriglobia bacterium | reverse complement strand
GTAACTCATCCCGATATTCGATCCCACAAACGTCCACTGATCGAAATTCTTTGGCCTTACGAGCGCGCCACTTTTGTCATACTCCGGCACGACCATCCCGCTCGGCGCCGCCGGCGGAACAACGGGCCTCGCCAATGCATAGAAAAATCCAGCTGCAATCAAAACAGAGACCAAAACCGCAAGCTTCTTCATAAGCGAACCTCGCATGTGAGATTTTGCGTCACGCTCGTGCGTGTTGCAAGCAGGCCAGCTCGCGCGCGCACCAGCAATGCGCCTGTGTTACAGTCCGCGAATCCCGAGGTGACGCATGACGCGCTCAATTCTCCGCCTGCTCCTGCAACTCGCTAGCCTCGCCGTTTTCGCCGCCGGCCCGCTTTGCGCGCGGCAGCCCGCTCCCCAGGAAGGCGATTTCGTCGTCCGCAATTTTCACTTCCGCTCCGGCGAATCGCTCCCCGAACTCCGTTTGCATTACACCACGCTCGGCAAGCCCGCCCGCGACGCCCAGGGCCGCGTCACCAACGCCGTCCTTATTCTGCACGGCACCGGCGGCTCGGGTCGCCAGTTTCTTCAGCCTTTATTTGCCGGCGTCCTCTTCGGGCCGGGCCAGCTTCTCGACGCCACGCGCAATTTCATAATCCTTCCCGATGGCGTCGGCCACGGAAAATCAAGCAAGCCCAGCGACGCCCTCCGCGCGCACTTCCCGCAATACGACTATGGCGACATGGTCGCCGCGCATTACCGCCTCGTCACCGAAGGCCTCGGCGTGAATCACTTGCGCCTCGTCATGGGCACGTCCATGGGCTGCATGCACTCCTGGGTCTGGGGCGAGACCTATCCCGATTTCATGGACGCGCTCATGCCCCTCGCCTGCCAGCCGGTGGAGATCGCCGGCCGCAATCGCATCTGGCGCAAGATGGTGATGGACGCGATTCGCAGCGATCCCGCATGGAATGGCGGTGATTACGCGTTCCAACCGCTCGCTGCCCTGCGCACCGCGCTCGACTTTCTCCTCATCGCCGGCGGCGCTCCCCTCGTCCTGCAAGACAAATATCCGACGCGCGAGGCTGCTGATGCCTATCTCGACGACTATTTCCGAACGCGACTCGCCTCCCTGGACGCCAACGATTTCCTGTATCAAGTCAACGCCTCGCGGAATTACAATCCCTCGCTGCTACTCGAAAAAATCACCGCCCCCGTGATGTTCGTCAACTCCGCCGATGACTTCATCAATCCGCCCGAGCTCGGCATCGCCGAGCGGGAGATCAAAAAAGTGAAGAATGGCCGCTTTGTCCTGTTCCCGATTAGCGAGCAGACCCACGGCCATGGCACGCACACGGATGCCGCTGTCTGGAAGCCGTACCTGGCCGACCTGCTCGAAAAATCCGCTCGCTGAGTTCGCCCCGGCTCATTCCATCCGCAGCGCGATGAGCGGATCCACGCGAGCGGCCCGCCGCGCCGGAACGTAGCACGCCGCGAATGCCGCTGCCGTCAGCACCGCTGCCACAACGATGAAAGTCGCCGGGTCGGTTGCCGTCACCTCAAAAAGCAATCCCTTCACCGCGCGCGTTAGTGCGAGGGCCCCAGCCAATCCAATCCCCACCCCCACGATGGCCAAAATCATGCCTTGGCTGAGAATCATGCGCACGACGTCCCCTGGATGCGCGCCGATCGCCATGCGCACGCCGATTTCGTGGGTTCGCTGGCTCACGGCCAGCGCCATGACACCGCCGATTCCGGTGGCTGCAATCGCCAGAGCCAGCAGTGCAAACAAGCCGAGAAGGTTCATCGTGAGGCGTGGCGGAGCGATCGAGTCTGCACGCACCTGCGCGAGCGAACGCACCCGGGCCGCCGGCTGATTCGGATCCACTTCATAGATCAGCTCGATCACCTTGCGCGCGATGCTCATCGGATCCATGGCCGTTTTCACGACCACGCTCCCTGCCAGAAGCGGGCTTTGCGCCAGCGGCACGTAGATCTCATCGGCCGGCGCTTGGTCGAGTCCGTACTGCTTCACGTCGCCCACAATGCCAACTACCTGTGTCCACGTTCTGCCTTCGTCGGTCGAAAATCGTTTGCCGACGAGATCTTCCTTGCCCCACAGGTGGTGCGCGGCGGTGAGGCTCACGATTGCTATGCCGGGTGTGGTTGGCCGGTCGGCGCGGGCGAAAACACGCCCCTGTAGCAGTGGGATGCGCAGCGTATCGAAATAGCTCGGGCTCACGACACGAAATTCCGCGCTTGGCGCTGCCTGTCCCGGGGCCAGTGGTTGACCCTCGAACTGGAAATCACTGCGCATCTGCATTGAACTGTTCAGAGGCACCATCATCGTCGCCGCTGCGGATTTCATGCCCGGCTGGGCCTCGATCTTGTCGAGCAGCGTCTCAAAGAATGCAAGCTGCTTGTCATTGTCGTTGTATTTCGTGAAATTGAGGTACAGCTCCATCGTCAGCACGTTTTCCGGCTGGAAGCCCGGGTCCACACGCTGCAGGTTCAGAAAACTCCGCAGCATCAATCCTGCGCCGATGAGAAGCACGAACGAGAACCCAACCTGCGAGACGATCAGGAGGCTCCGCAGGCGCCGCCGGCCCCGGCCCGTCGTGGACTGGCTGCCACCCTCTTTCAGGCTGCCCACAACCGTTTCCCGAGCCGCCAGCGCCGGCGACGAGCCTGAGATCAGGCTCGTCAGCACGGCAGCGCCCAGTGTAAACAGTAAAACGGTGGCATCCATATGGATTTCGCGCGCTCGAGGCGTGAATCGCGAGGCGAAGGTGATCAACAAATCAAGCGCGCCCCATGAAAGCAGGAGCCCCAGCCCTCCGCCGAATAGGGCCAGAAGAAAACTCTCGGTCAAAAGCTGCCGAAACAACCGCACCCTCCCCGCACCGAGCGCCGAGCGCACCGCCAACTCTCTTTCGCGGCGCAGCATCCGCGAGAGATTTAGATTTGCGACATTGGCGCAGGCGATGAGCAGCACGAAGCCGGCCGCACCGAGAAGCACCAGCATCGTTGGCCGCGCGTTGTGCGTGAGCTCTTCCTGAAGTGAGGACGCCGCTACGATAAAATCATAGGCCGGCGGATAGACGTCCGGATAGGTGCGCTGCATATTCGCAGCCACACTCGACAGATCCGCCTGCACCTGGCTGACTCGCACCCCTGGCTTCATGCGGCCGAAGACGCGCATCATGCGGCTACGCCGGTTGCTGATGAAGGCCGGGGCCGAGCGAAACGGGCACGCCGTCGTGGGCATGTACACGTCGTTTTCATTCGGATACTGCGGCACCGGCGGAAGGATGCCGACGACCGTATGGGGCCGGTCGTTCATGGAGAAGACCTTGCCGACAATTGTGGGATCCCCGCCGAAGCTTCGAATCCAGTATTCGTAGCTCAGCAGCAGCACCGCGGGCGCGCCGGGTTTTTCATCGTCCGGCGCGAAGTTGCGGCCCAGCAGAGGCTTCACCCCGAAAACATCGAAGAAATTCCAGGAGACCACGCCGGTTTCCACGCGCTCGGGCTCGCTGCGCCCTAGCAGGATGAACGCCATGTTGTGGTATTCCACAAGGCCGTTGAGCGTCTGGCTTTGGCCACGATAGTCCAGGATTTCTTGCACCGAGAACGGCGCACTTTGAACGCCGGCGCGCAGCGCCTGTTGCCGCAGCACAACCAGGCGATCGCCGTGCTCGTAAGGCAGCGGCTGCAGAAGAACCGCGTTCACGACGCTGAAGATCGCCGAATTCGCGCCGATGCCCAGCCCCAGCGTGAGGATCGCCGCCAGCGTGAACCCTGGATTCTTGCGCATCATCCGCAGAGCAAAGCTCGCGTCTTGCCGGAACATCGTCAGATGTTCCCGCGGCGCGGTCCGGAAAATCCCCGCAATTGTCTCCCACCACAGTCGCAGCAGGCCGCGCACTCCGCCTCTTTTCTCTGCATCGGCTCGCTGCTCGCGAAACACTTCTTCCATTTCCGGGCCGAAGTCGCCGCGGAAATCGAACGGCAGCAGGCGCAAAAGCGATCTGTAGAAACGCATCGCCCGGGAAGTTTGCTTTGTCATGGTGCTCTCCTGCGGCTTCTGTAGCCGCTAGGACCACTCGCTTCCGTAATTCATCCCCCCGCGCAGCTACGCCGTGCGGACCTTCTTCAGCAAATGCCGCGACCTTGCCAGAGCCACCACCTTCTCCAGTCGCTCCGCTTCCGCAGCCGCCACTCCGCGCCCCTGCACTGTCAGCCGGTAATAGCGCCTC
>JBGOWC010000027.1:0-11094 GCA_041478415.1 Terriglobia bacterium | reverse complement strand
CAGATCGTCGAAGTGCGCATCGAGCCGGACGTGTTCGCGAGCAAGGATCAGGAGATGTTGCAAGATTTGGTCCGCGCTGCGGTGAATGACGCTTCGCGCCGCGTGGATGAAGAGCTCGCCAACCAAGTGAAGAGCCTCGCCGGCGGAGTGCCAGGACTCGCGGGGCTGAAGATCCCCGGACTTTTCTGAAGAACTGGTCTGAAGAACTGGCCCGAGCGCACCGCGCGTTTCCAACCTGCGATTTCACGGACAACTGAATGCCTGATTACGCCGCACCCATCGAACGTCTGATTGACGAGCTGAAGCATCTTCCCGGAATCGGCCAGAAGACGGCGCAGCGGCTGGCATTTTATCTTCTACGTATCGCGCCGGAAGACGCTCTGGCACTTGCTGATGCAATCCGCGACGCCAAACAGAAAATCCGCCAGTGCTCGGTGTGCCACAACATCACGGACACGGACCCGTGTCTTTACTGCACGGGGGCGAGCCGCAACCGCAAAACGATTTGCGTCGTTGAGGAGCCGCACAACATTCTGGCGATCGAGAAAACGCGCACCTTCCAGGGAATGTATCACGTGCTGGGCGGAGCGCTTTCGCCGCTGCAGGGCCGCGGGCCGGAACAGCTCAAGATCAAATCGCTGATCGAGCGGCTGAAGGGCGGCGGGGTCGAAGAGATTATCATCGCGACAAATCCGACCGCCGAAGGCGAAGCCACGGCCGTGTATCTCTCAAAACTTCTCAAGCCACTCGGCGTGCGCGTCACGCGCATCGGCGTGGGCATCCCGGTCGGCGCGGACCTTGATTACGCCGACGAAATCACCATGCTCAAAGCGCTCGAAGGCCGCCGCGAGCTGTAGCCTCGCCAGAGACCTCATTCCGAACGTCTTTCTCAAACCAACTACCACAGGGGGACATCCGGCGCACCTTCCGGTTCTCTCCCACGGAAAAACCTGCGTTTCGGTATTTATCTCTATATCTTACTGACTAATTATTCGAGGGACGCGAAGCCCGCATTTCCCCTGTCCGCGTGCGCCCTCACGAGGTGGTGTCTCATGAAACGCTTCTACACATCGGTCTTTGTGCTGAGTTTGAGTTGTTCCGCGTGGTTTTTCGTGACGCGGGCTTCTTCCCCGCAGGCTCCGGCAGCCGCACCTCCCACGAAACATTGGATTGCCGGCGGAAAGACGGGAGGCACCTACTTGAAGCTTGCCGCGGCGATCGCCGAGGCCGCCGGGCCGGCGTTGAACCTACATGCGTGCGCCAGCGACGGTTCGGAGGAGAACGCGGGACTGCTGCGAAATCGCGAAGTTCAATACGCCCTTCTCCAAACGAGCACCGTTCATGATCAACTTCGGCTGAGCAAGGGGGAGCAGCAGACATCTACCAACATGGCGAGCCAGATCAAATTGATCACAAAACTCTATAGCGAAAAGCTTCACATATTCGTGCGGCCTCATTCCTATATCGCTTCTCCCGCCGACCTGAAGGACCGGCACGTACGGGTCTGGCTCGGCCCCCCCGGCAGCGGTACGGCTGCGACGGCGAAGGAAGCCCTGAAGGCCTCGGGGTTCGATCTTCCCGCGGAAGTTGCGGCCCGCCCCGGGCAGGCTCCGCCACCGCAGGCTGCGGAAATTCCGCCAACTGCGCACGAACCGACATTCTTTACAGCGGAAATGTCCTGGAAAGAAGCGGAGAGGCAACTTCTACTGGAACCAGCGCAGAGCGGGATTGACGCCTTCTTCCGCGTAACGTCCGTCCCACGGAATAGCAATTCCGCCGGACTGCCGAATGAGCTTTCCCAGCCGACTGCGGTCAAGGATTGCCGGGAGCGGTTGCACTTCGAGACAGCTCCCGTCCAGGGACGGGAGCTACAGGCAGACTCCAAGCTCCCGCCGAAACCCGACTTCAAGACGTTATTCGATGGTGATGCCCGCCTGGTAGGACTTTCTTCTCCCGTTCTGGACCGCATCAGCGAGGATGAGGTCTATGTGCGAACAGTCATCCGCGGTGGCAGTTACGGCGAGCGGCAACAGGGTGTGCTGACCATCGGCACTCCGGCCCTCCTTGCCACGGGAGATGGCACGAGTAAGAAAGAAGTCGAGGAACTGCTCGGAGCGATAGCCAGTCATCAAGACAAAATTGAAAAAAAGATCGGTGGCGTGGATCTCGACCTCCTCAATTCTCAATTCAGCAACAAGGGAGTTTTCCGGGACTCCGTCCATGAGGGCGCAAAAAAGCACTTGCTCACGCAGACTCTTCCCGTGGAGGTGCTGATTCTTGCAGGGATGGCGCTCATCACGGTCATCTGGCTGGCGCACCGCTACCAGCAGCGCATCCGGCGCATGCTGGCGGCGCAGGCGTACATGATCCTGCTGGCCGTCATTTTGGCCAGCGTGTGGCTATTCTGTGCCGGACTGCGCGAGCGCATTGAGGGCCCGTTCAATAGCGACTTCGGCACGCTGTGGGGTTCCGGCCGGACCATGCTGCTATTTATCATCGGCCACCAGGAGGCTCACCGGCCGCTTACGCGTCAAGGCGAAATCATCACCTGGATTGCCCTGGTTTCGATCGCCATGATCATGGGCTGGCTGCAATCCGACGTGGTCAAGAGCTGGGTGCGCCGCGGTGCGGATCGCCTGGCTGATTTCATCCAGCGGGTCAGCCCGAAGCACACGACGCAGTGGCTCTCTTCCGCCGCGCTGTGGATCCGCCGCACACTGCGCAGGACCGCACGGGATCAAGCCAAGAGTTCCAGGCCGATCGTGATCCTGAATTGGGACGAGCGTGGCCCCGGTCTGCTGCGCGAGCTCCGCGCACAAAAAACTACGCACGAGCAGGAATTTATCGTAATTCCATCCGTGGCTCCCGATCCGCCACTCGAGGCGATGTTTCCGCGCGTACGTACAATTGTCGGTGACCCGGGCTCCATCGAGACGCTGCGCAAAGCGGAAGTGCCCAAGGCTGCCGCCATCACCATCCTCTCTTCCTGGCACCCGGCCGATCCACAGGACCGCCGCAGGAAACTGGACCCGGACGTCGCCGATGCCAAGACTCTCCTCGCGATCTGGAAGATCTCCTCGCTGTGCAAAGAGTCCGATCGCCCGTCAAGACCGCCGATCCGCGCCGAGATTCTCCTGGAGAAAAATGTGGCGGAAGTGCGGAAAGCAGGACTGGACGATGGGACGGAATTCATCTCGGTCTGAATCGCCGGCTCTGCTTTCGGCCGTGTCAGAACCGCTGGGCTGTAGCAACGCTCTCGATGCAAGACTTCGATCGGATGGAAGGGTGACGCCCATCTAGAAATTTCCAATGATTCGTTGTACAGTTCTCTTCCCGCGGTTGCTGTCCCCCTGCAAGGAGGTGCGCTATGCCCGATCTGGCGCACTACATGGCGCAATACGACCACGAGCATGCCTCGCCGTGGAACAAGCTGCTGCACGGCGTGGGCATCCCGCTGATTTTCGCGGGGATCATCTGCCTGATCCTGATGAAGTGGATTCTGGGAGCGGGCCTCTTCCTAGCCGGGTGGGTACTTCTATTACTTGGCCATCGGATCGAAGGCAATCATCCCGCGTTTTTTCAAGGTGCTGTGTATTTGCTCGTTGGTCCAATCTGGGTCGCAAAAGAGGCATGGATGTACCTAACCGGAACAGGTGTTTCGCGTTCTTCCCGCGACCCGAAGTCGCCGCAGCCATAAGTGAAGCCGTAGCCATAGGTTGCGGCTCGAGGGCCCCATCGAACACAAGGATGAGCATGGAAGCAATCTTGCCTCTGGAACGGGGGAGATGGTGTCACAGGACGCGTCCAACCCGATCGAGGAGTTGAGAAAGCGCCGCACTACGCGCATCGTTCAGGCCGTGCCGCTCATCGTCACGGGTGTGGACGCACTCGGCCGGCCGTTCCAGGAGCGCACCTCGTCGCTGATCATAAACTGCCACGGTTGCCGCTACCAATCGAAACACTACGTCCTGAAAAACATGTGGGTCACGCTCGAAATCCCCCACCCGGAGACGGGACAGCCGCCGCGTAGCGTTCGAGGGCGAGTGGCGTGGATCCAACGGCCACGCACCGTGCGCCAGTTGTTCCAGGTGGCCATCGAACTGGAGATTCCGGGAAACGTCTGGGGCATCGCGTTTCCTCCGGAAGACTGGTTTGCGTTCCCGGACTTGCCCCCGGGGGCAATCCCGCTCACCGCGCCGGCTCCCGAAGCTGAACTTCATCCGGAGGAGGCTCCAGGTGCCGCGTCGGCGGAGGAACAGCCCACGGCGGAGGCGCCCGTTTCGGCGCAGGCCGCGGTGGAGCCACCGGATAACTTGCGGGTCTTCCCCGCCCCGACGAGCACCGATGCATCGCTGCAACTGGCTCGCCAGGTGACGCGGCTGCTCGCCGACGCAAAACAGCAGATTCAGGCAGCGGCGCGCGAGGCCGCGCATCAGGCGGTGGGCGCCGAGTCGCGCATTTCGATGGATGAATGGCAGGGGAAATTTGCCGCCGCGCGGGAAGAACTCGCCGCGGAGGTGTCCCGCGCCGTCGAGAAATTACACAGCGAGTCGGACTCCCGCGCGCGCGCTTCGCAAAACGCCGCGGCCGAAGCGCTGCAGAGTGGACTGCCCCGTTGGCTCGCGCCGCAGCTCGAGCAGCTCATGCGCGGCCTCACCGAGCATCTTCGCCGCGAAACCGCCGCGCACATCGCGGCGCAAAATCAGCACGCGCAGTCGGTCACAGACTCGTTGCGCGCCGCGCAGCAAACCGCGGAAGAATCCGCCGAGCGGCTCCGCGCGACCGCGAGCCAGACCGAGGCCTTACTCACCTCTCGGGCGGAAGCGGCCGGGCGCACGTTCGGCGAAGCCGCGACCCATCGCGAATTGGAGGCCATCCAGGAGCGCGAAGCGCTTGCGCGCACAGCGGACGAACTCCAGAACCGCTTGGCATCCGCTTTCGCATCCGCGGAAGCCAGTTGGCAGGAACGGCTCGCTGCGAGTCTTGAAACCGCGAACGCCAGAGTGCGCGACTCTTTTGAATCCGCGTTAAGGAGCGCTGCCGAGCAAGGCGCTCACGCGCTGGATCAGCACGCCGCGGCCGCGCGATTGCGCCTTGAAGAGGAGGCCGGGCGCCACGCCGGGTCGCTCGATGAGCGTTCCGCCACGATCAAGCGCGAAGCCGAGGCGCGGGTGTCCGTGCTCCGGGAGAGCGTGGAGGCAAGCGCGCGCCGCGTTGAGGAAACTCTTGCGACTGCCGCGCAGTCCGCATCGCAGCTCGAGCAGTCTTCTTCCCTGATGGATGGGATGCGGCAGCAGGCGCTCGAGAGATTTCAGTCGCACCTCGATGAGGTCCTGAATCTGCACCGCAACGAACTGGAACGCCGCTCGGAACATCTGCTGGAGGGTCTGAACAGCCAAGTTCGCTCGGCCTTTGACGACTCCGTACGCGAAGCCGCCGCGCGTTTCGAAGAGCAGGTGCGCGGGCTCGTCCAGCCGCACATCGCCGGGGCCGAGGAAGCGGTGCACCGGCTGGCCGGAGGACGCTCGCTGCTCGATGCCGCGCTGACCCTGCAGGAAGACCGCGTCCGGGCGCTGACCGACGAAGCCTTTGCGGATTCCCTGGCGCGCTTCCGCGAAAATCTCGGCTCGGTCGAGAAGGAACTGCACGAGTCGGCGCAGACCATCGTCGCGCGCAACCTCACCGACCTCGACGCCAGAACGAGCGATCTGAAACACACGACCATCGAGGAGCTCTTCAAATCCGCCGAATGGTACGAGAAGAAAGCGCAAACGCAGCTCCAGCACGTGGTCGAAAAGGGTGTCGAGCTTGCCGGGACGCAACTGCGCGAGCGCGCGGGAGAGATTTCCGGCGTGTTCGCGACCGAGATCGATCACTACAGCCGCAATTTCGTCGAGCACTCGCAGAGTCAGATGGAAGAAGTGGTGCGCGAATCGTTCGAGCGCGCCCGGGCGCTCTTCACCGAAGCGGCGGAGACCACCTCCGCGGCGTTCACCGATGAAATTCAGCGCCACGCACGCCAGGAGCTCGACGGATTCGGCGCTGAGCTGAACCAGTCGGTTGAAGAGTCACGCGCCCAGTCGGTCGCCGTGCGCCACGCGCTCAGCCAGCAGATGACCGCCGAGCAGGAGGGCTTCCTGCGGCGATTCCAGACAAACATGTCCTCCGCGGTCGAGGCCGGCGTCGCCGAAGCGCAGCAGCAGGTCCAGGGAGGCCTGGAGCAGGTTCTCGATTCCTGGCGCACGATGACCCACGCGCATCAGGAACAGATGCGCAACCTCTACGGGCAGCTCGGGGATCAATCCGTGGAACAGTTCCGCGCGCGGCTCGAAAACGTGTCGAACTCATGGATGCTGGCCACGGTGACGACACTCGACCGGCAGTCGCGCGACGTCCTTGCCGGGGTAGCGCACGCCGCCGAGGAAAAACTTCGCGAAACCTGCACACAGGTTTTCGCCAATGTGGGCGACGCCCTCCGCGAACGGCTGAAAGAGATTGCTTCGGGCTTTTCCGCGCCGCAATCCACCAAGCCCACGCCCTGATTGCCTGCGCCCTCTCCAATTCGCCCCGCGCTTCCCTACCCGGTATAATGCCGCGATGGCCAATCGAGCGTATCTTCGCGTGTGGACCCGCGATTTTTCCGCCTCCACGCTCATCGAACAGTTCGTGCGATTCCTTGCCACGGCGCCGCTCTCCGCGGCTGAGCCACACTTCTTGCAGCTCACCGTGCAATCCCTCGACGCGTCGGAAACGCCGGTCGCGGATTGGGATTTACGTGGGAGCGAATTCGGCGCCGCCGAAGCGACCGCGCTCGCGGCGCAGCATTTCCATGCGGACACGGCTTATTTCGTCGCGGGGCGATGGGATCTCTGGCAATTTGACGCTGAGACGCTGCGCTGGCAGAAGCAGCCCGCGCCGCTCACTCTGATCTGCCACGGCCCGGAGTACGAAGACGGCATCGCTCGGTCGGCAGGGCACTTTGTGGCGGATCTGGGCTTGGAACATCACTTTACCGGCGACGCGGGCCTTTTGCAGCCGGCCGGAAGCGGCGCCGCCGATGCTGACACTGGGGCGGGGCTCTCCGTCGAACATACGTTCCGCCGCTGGATGGCGACCGAAGCAAACCTTCGCGAATATCACCACAAGACGCGGGAAAACATCCAACAACTGCTCGAGTGGACGGCCGCAATCGAACGCGCGCTGCCGGTCGAACGGACGGAGCTCTCCTCCGAGGGAGAAGAGAATTTTGAAGCGAAGCTCGACTCCATTCTGGCAACACGCTAGGATGTTTGGGTCGCCGCGCTTCTAATGCAACCGATGCCAGCCAGCTTCATGCGCTTCTCAGTGTGCGCCTTTGCCGCGGCGTGCCTCCTCGCCGGCTGCGGGCAACAGGGGCCCGCGCCCAAGGCTGCCGCGGAAGCCGAAGCGAAGCCGGCAACGCCGGCGGTTCCGCCGGAGCTAGCCGATGTGGCGCAGACGCTCCTCGGGTCGGAAACCGACGTGCTCGTCTTCGGCGACCTGGCAAAGAATGGAAAGCAGCAGATCCTCGCCGTCAACCGCGTGCGCAAGACTCCGGAAGGTGTGGCTCCCGGCACGCTGGTTACGCGCGCGGTCGTTGCGGAGAACGAAAACGGCAAGTGGACGGAGCTCCTGCGCTGCGACGAGTATTTGAAAAATCCAAAAGGCTATCTCGCGCTGACCCCACTCGATCCCGTGACCGGATGGCGACTGCAATACGAACAGGACGGCGCGAAGGGCCTGGTGCTCTATTTCACGCCCCTGCAAATGAAGGGCGCGACGCACATCCAGCCCATCGGCGTGCGCTGGAATCCCGCGACCAAGCGATACCAGTCGCTCGATCGAAGTTTTGAGAATTTTCTCCTCGAGGTGCCCTCACTCGAGAATGCGCGGGCCACCCTGCGATGAGCTCGAGCGCGACACCAGCTGTCTCCGGCGCCAAGAAAGCACCGCCGAAAATTTCCGCCTGGAAAAACCTCCGGGGGCTCGCGCCGTATCTCGCGCGCTACCCGGGGGGACTCGCCTTCGGATTGCTCACGCTGGCGCTGATGGGAACCGTCGGCAGCCTTGTGCCGCTGGCGACGGGCGTGATCACGGACACGCTGGCGGGCAGCGAGCAGCCTTTTGCGCGGGCTGAATCCGCGACCGGCATCGCACGCATGGGCGCGTCGTGGCTGAGCCGCATGGCCCCCTACTACGCACCGCACAGCCGTCGGACACTGCTCATCTACTGCCTGGCGCTCGTCGGCTTCATTGCGCTCAAAGGCATCCTCTCTTTCTGGACGCGCTGGATCCTGATCGGCGTCTCCCGCGACATCGAATACGATCTGCGCAACGACCTATTGAGCCGGCTGCTGGTTCTCGAGCCGGAGTTTTACGTGCGCAACCGCACCGGCGAACTAATGTCCCGCGCCACGAACGATCTCAACGCCGTGCGCATGGTGCTCGGCCCGGGAATCATGTACAGCGCGACGACCGTGGTCACGATGGCGCTCGCGGTCGTCCTCATGCTGAAGCTTTCGATGTCGCTGACGCTCTGGGTTTTGATCCCGGTGCCCATCGTCGCGTTTGCCGTGCGGCATTTCGGCAAGGTCATTCACGACCTGTACGAAAAAATCCAGGCTGCGCTGGCGACGCTCTCGGCCCGCGTGCAGGAAAATCTCTCCGGCGTGCGCGTCATCCGCGCCTACGCGCAGGAAGAAGCGCAGGCGCGGAGCTTCGATGAGCCCAACCGCGAATACGTGGCGCGCAACATCGAGCTGATCCGCACCTGGAGCATGTTCATGCCGTCGCTGACGGCGCTGATCGGCACCACTTTTCTGATCGTGCTGTGGCAGGGCGGCCATCAGTTTCTCCGTGGAGAGATTTCCCTCGGTTCGCTGATCGCTTTCTACGCGTTTCTCGGCGTGCTGGTCTGGCCGATGATCGCTCTCGGCTGGGTGACGAACATTTTTCAGCGCGGCGCCGCCTCCATGGGCCGCCTGAATTACATTCTTACGGCCCAGCCGCAGATTGACGACCGCGAAGCCAGCGTGCCCAAGCACGCCCAGCCGCAGGGCGAAATCGAATTTCGTCACCTGACGTTTACCTATCCCACGACGCTGTCCGGGAACGGCGCAAATGGATCAGGAGCCGCGAACACCTCGCATGCGGTTCTGCACGACATCAGCCTGCACATCCGCGCCGGCTCGACGGTCGCCATCGTTGGCCCGACTGGATGCGGCAAGACGACGCTTGCTGCTCTCGTCGCTCGGTTGTGGGAGGCCGCTCAGGGCGCTGTGCTTCTGGATGGCCGGCCGATTCAGGCGTGGCCGCTGGATACGCTGCGGCGCTCGATTGGCTACGTGCCGCAGGACACCTATCTCTTCAGCGAGACGATTGGCGAAAACATTGCCTTCGGCATTCCAGAGATGGACCTCGCGCGTGTGCGCGCCGCCGCGGAAGTTGCGAGCTTCGACAGCGACGTCGAAGGCTTTGCCGAGAAATACGAGACGCTCGTCGGCGAGCGCGGCATCACCCTATCCGGCGGACAAAAACAGCGCACGGCGATCGCGCGCGCCATTATCCGCGACCCGAAGATTCTGATCCTCGACGATTCACTTTCGAGCGTGGACACCGATACCGAGGAGCGCATCCTGGGCCGTCTGCGCGAAATCATGCGCGGGCGTACGACGCTGCTGATCTCGCACCGCTGCTCGACCGTGCGCGACGCCGACCAAATTGTCGTTCTGCGCGAAGGCCGCATCGTCGAGCGCGGCACGCACGACGAGCTGCTCGAGCGCGGCGGCCACTACGCCGATCTTTATCAGAAACAGTTGTTGGAAGAAGAGCTCGAACGGGCATGAGCAACCAACACGAAGAAGAGGCGCTTGGCAAAGCTTACGACTCGCGCCTCATGCGAAGGCTGTTGCAGTATCTCCGGCCGTACCGCTGGCGGGTCTTCTTTGCGCTGGCGCTGACGCTGGCGGTCACGCCGCTCGAGCTCGCTCCACCGAAACTTTTCCAGCTTGCGGTGGACCGCTATCTCGTCCCCGGCTTTCATCAATTGCTCCCGGAAGCGCAGGCCTGGCTGGGCGTCGAACGGATCAGCCTGATTTTTCTGATCGTTCTGGTCCTGGATTTCCTCGCTCAGTACGTTCAGATCCGCATCATGCAGCGCGTCGGTCAGCAAACGATGTTCGACATGCGCCGCGAAATCTTCGGCCACATCCAGCGCCTGCCGATGAGTTATTTCGACCGCAATCCGGTGGGGCGCCTGGTGACGCGCGTGACGACCGACGTGGACGCGCTCAACGATCTTTTCGCCGCCGGCGTCGTCACCATGATCAACGACTTTTTCCTGCTCGTGGTGATGGCGGGCTTGCTGCTGTACATCAACTGGCAGCTTGGATTGACCGCGCTTGCGGTCCTGCCATTCATCCTGGTCGTCACCTATCTCTTCCGGAATTTCGTGCGCGAAGCCAACCGCCGCATCCGCACGGCCATCGCGCGCATCAATGCCTTCCTCCAGGAATACATCAGTGGCATGGGCGTCGTGCAGATCTTCAACCGCGAGCGCAAAGCAAGAGCCGAATTCGCGCGCCGCAACCGCGACCACATGCTCGCGTACAAGGATGCGATCCTGGCATTCGCGCTTTTCTACCCGGCGGTGGAATTCCTCGGTGTCGCTGCGATCGCGCTGATCTTTTGGATTGGCGGCGGAAAGGTCCTCCAGAATGCGATCACTCTCGGCGTGCTCATCGCGTTCATGCAGTACGCCCAGCGCTTTTTCCGGCCGATTCAGGACCTCAGCGAGAAATTCAACATTCTGCAATCCGCGATGGCCGCATCCGAGCGCATCTTCCGGCTGCTCGACGAGCCGGTGACGATCTCCACGGCGGCGGACGCGGTGCGGCTCGAGCAGCCTCGCGGCGAGATTGAGTTCCGCAACGTGTGGTTCGCCTATCGCGGCGGCACGCAGCCGGCGGAAGAAGATTGGGTCCTGCGCGACGTTTCCTTTCGCGTTGCGCCCGGGCAGTCCGCCGCCATCGTGGGCCATACTGGCGCGGGCAAGACCACGCTCATTTCCCTGCTGCT
>JBGOWC010000189.1:0-4798 GCA_041478415.1 Terriglobia bacterium | reverse complement strand
GAAAATATGAAAAAGACTCTGGAAATCGATCCCACCTATGCCAGGGCTCATCAACAGCTGTCGGAAGTCTACCGCCTTACCGGCAAATATGATCTTTGGCTCGAGGAATGGGAGAAGGCGGCCAAGTTCAATAACGATTTGGAAGACCGAGCGCGCGTACAGGCAGCCAGACGCGAATACACTAAGTCGGGATATCGTGGCGCTTTGAAACGTGTCGTCGCACTTCAGGAAGAGCAGGCAAAGCGCATCTACATCGATCCGGCATGGATCGCTGCGAACTATGCGCTTCTGGGAGAAAAAGACCGTGCGTTTGCCTTGTTGGGAAAGGCCAACGCCGAGAAGAGCGGCTTTCTGCTAAACATAAAGAGTAATCCCGATTTCGATTCTCTGCGTTCCGATCCCCGCTACGCCGACCTTCTGAAACGCATGGGCCTGCCGCAATAGCGCGTGTCTCGGCCTGGCCGTACGAAAGCTCCGTCCCATCATCAGCATGCGCTCATAATTCCAAGAGTGTCATTCCGAGCGGAGCAGGCCGACGCTTTTTCTTCCCGTCGCTCCTGCGGCGGGTCGGCCTGCGCAGTCGAGGAATCTCTCTTCCTCTTTGGCGCTTGCTTGAGAGAGATTTCTCGCTTCACCCGAAATATTGAAAACACCCTCTCAGCGTCCTTCGAGGAACCGCCGGATGCGGCGCAAAACCCGCGCATACATCGCGGGCGTCACCCGGCCGGTCTGAGTATTTTGTTGGCTCGGGTGATAGACGCCAAACAATCGTGGCGTGCCAACCGCCACTTCAGCCTCCGCCCCGTGCGCGAACTTGTAGAGGCCGTGCGAGGCAATCACGCCGCCCTGCTTCAAGATTTCGAGGTACGCGTCCCAAGCGATCTTCCCCAGCGCCAGGACCGCTTTTGGTTTCAAGATTTCCATCTCGCGCTCAAGGTAGCCGCGGCAATTCGATATCTCTTCTGGAAGAGGTTTATTGTCCGGTGGTGCGCAACGGCACGTCGCCGTAATGTACGCGTTCTTCAGCCGCAAGCCATCTTCGCGGTGCGCCGAAGTGGGCTGATTCGCGAAGCCCGCTTTGTGTAGCGCCGCATACAAAAAATCCCCCGAACGGTCGCCGGTGAACATGCGGCCGGTGCGGTTTGCACCGTGCGCGGCGGGAGCCAGACCCAAAATCAAGAGATGCGCGGCGGGATCGCCGAACCCCGGCACAGGGCGCCCCCAATAGGTCCATTCGCGGAACGCCCGGCGTTTCTCCCGCGCGACCTTTTCGCGATACGCAACGAGCTGCGGGCACTTCCTGCACGCCGTGATCTCCTCGTTCAGCGCTGCCAGCTCCGCTTCGCGCTTCATCGCCCCGCGAACCTCTTTTTCCTCTCCGACGCCATCTCATCTCTCGTCGACATTCCCGCTGCCTCAGTGAAAGTATCCCAACATTTCTTCGTGCAGGAGCTCATTCGAGGTCAGCAAGCTCCCGCCGTAGATCGTTCGCTCGCCGGCGAGGTTCGTGGCTCGCCCGCCGGCTTCTTCGACGATGAGCAGTAGAGGCGCGATGTCCCATGCGTGCATGCGCAGATCAATCGCCGCGTCGGCGGCGCCCTCCGCGACCTGCAAGTGTTGCCAGAAGCCGCCAAACCCCCGGCTGTTTTTCGCGGCATCCACAACCCGGCGCATCCGCTGAAGATCTTCGCCCTCTTTGCGCCGGTCCGTCCCGCACGTCACGACCATCGCGTCTCTCAGTTGCTTGACTTGAGAGACGCCCAGCCGCTGTCCGCCGCGCCAGGCGCCTTCGCCGCGGTACGCATGCCAACGCACTCCCATCGCCGGCGCGCTGACGAGGCCGGCGACAATTTCGCCGTCATGTTCGATGCCCAACAGCGTTCCAAACGTTGAAATGCCGCGCGCAAATTCTTCCGTGCCGTCAATCGGGTCAATAATGAGCCGCGCCTTCGCCCCTCCGCGAGTTTCGCCCATCTCTTCGCCCAGCACATCGAGCGCAAGTCCGCTCTTTGCGACACGGTCACGCGCCATCTCTTCGATGCTGCGGTCCGCGTTGGTGACCGCGGAGCCGTCCGCCTTCCGCTCGACGCGCATCGCATCATTGCGAAAATAGCGCATCGCGATCTCGTCGGCCTCCGCGGCGATCCCTTCGAGCAGCCCGCCGTATTCCTCGCGAAACCCCATCGCCTCTCCTTGCAATTCGGTCGTCCGGCCTTGAATTTGACACGCCCCCGCCGCGCCCCTAGCATATCAACTTCACTCCCGTGAACACGCGCGCCAGCACCGGCACAATTCTCGACCGCATTCTGGAGGCGCGCCGCGCCGCGGTCGAGCATCGCAAAAAAGTATTGCCGGAAACGGCGCTGCGTTACGGTGTGAAAAGTGCTACGCCCCTGCGCGATTTTCCGGGGGCGCTCACCCGCGCCGGTGTGAACGTCATCGCCGAGCTAAAACCGGCATCGCCATCGCGCGGCGTCCTCCGCGAAAACTTCGATGCGCCCGCGCTTGGTCGAGCGCTCGAATCCTCCGGAGCCGTGGCGCTTTCCGTTCTTACCGAGGAAGAATTTTTCAATGGCTCGCTGAAAAACCTCCGCGACGCGCGCAAAACCACGAAGCTCCCCGTCTTGCGCAAGGATTTTATCTTCGACCCCTGGCAGGTGTGGGAGACACGCGCGAACGATGCGGACAGTTTCTTGCTCATCGTCGCTGCGCTCACTGACGGGCTGCTTCGAGATCTGCTCGCTCTCGGTCGCGAACTGGGAATGGAGCCGCTGGTGGAAGTCCATACGATGGACGAATTGTCGCGCGCCCTCGCCGCCCAAGGGCGAATCATCGGCGTGAACAACCGCGACCTCAAGACGCTCGACGTGAATGTGGATACATCATTTGCGCTTATCGAGCAGATTCCGGACGAGTGCATCGCCGTCAGCGAGTCTGGCTTGCGAACGCACAACGATTTGCGCCGCCGAATGGAAGCAGGCTTCGATGCATTTCTGATTGGCGAACAGCTCATGCAGTCGCCCGATCCAGGTGCCGCGCTCGCAGCTCTCCTCGGCTCGGCGCCGTGATGAATGAGAACGCCATGGTCCGCGTGAAAATCTGCGGCATCACTAGCTGGGCGGACGCTCGTGCCGCATGCGATGCCGGCGCCCACGCGCTCGGCTTCAATTTTTATGAGAAGAGCCCGCGCGTCGTCGCGCCGGCTGTCGCCTGGGCCATCCGCAAGAAGCTCCCGCCCTTCGTCGAAGCGATCGGCGTCTTCGTCAATTGGACTCCCGCCGCCGTCATTTCATTGTGTGGTTCTCTGCAGCTCCATGCGGCGCAGCTCCACGGCGATGAGACTCCGGATGTCGCCGCAAAGGTGGCGCGCCGCATTCCCGTCATTCAAGCCTTCCGCGTCGGGGAGGGTTTTTCTCTGGCGCGGCTCGCCAGATACCGCGCCGCCAGCGCGTACCTTCTCGATGCCGCTCCTCTCCGGGCGCGGGCAGACCAATATGGCGGTACGGGTCGCACGACCGACTGGAGCCTGGCCCGGCGCGCCGCGAGAGCCCGTCCTATTATTCTTTCCGGCGGTCTCCAGCCAGAAAACGTCGCCGCAGCGATCCTCGCCGTGCGGCCGTATGCCGTGGACGTGGCAAGCGGCGTTGAATCGCGCCATGGAAAGAAAGATCTCGGTAAGCTGCGCGAGTTCATTCAGGAAGTTCACCGCGCCGAACGCGAATTGGAGAATTCTCGGCAATCATGAGTGCGTCATCCGAAACCGTTTCAGCTCTCCCGGGCCGCTTCGGCCCCTACGGCGGCCGCTACGTCCCGGAAACGCTGATGGCGCCGCTCGAAGAGCTCGAGCGGGCGTATGAAGCGACCAAGACCGACGCGGCGTTTCAGGCGGAGTTTGCATCTCTTCTAAAAAACTTTGCCGGGCGTCCCACCCCGCTGCAATTCGCGTCGCGACTCACGGCGCAGCTCGGCGGTCCGCGCATTTACCTGAAGCGCGAAGACCTACTGCACACCGGCGCGCACAAGATCAACAACGCCATCGGTCAGGGATTGTTGTGCGTTCGAATGGGCAAGCCGCGGATTGTCGCAGAAACCGGCGCCGGGCAGCACGGCGTCGCCTCCGCGACCGTTGCCGCGCGCCTCGGCCTCCAGTGCACGGTGTACATGGGCACGGAGGACATGTCGCGCCAGGCGCTGAATGTCGCGCGCATGCGCGTGCTCGGAGCGGAGGTGGTCGGCGTGGACGCCGGCAGCCGCACGCTGAAGGACGCCATCAACGAAGCCATGCGCGACTGGGTCACCAATGTGCGAGGCACGCACTATCTCCTCGGCTCCGTCCTCGGCGCGCACCCGTATCCCACAATGGTCCGCGATTTTCAGTCCGTCATCGGCCGCGAAGCTCGCGAGCAGATTCTCGCGGCCGAGCGGCGCCTTCCGACGCACCTTTATGCCTGCGTCGGCGGCGGCTCCAACTCCATCGGCCTGTTTCACGAATTTCTAGGCGATCGCGGAATCAAAATGGTCGGCATCGAAGCCGGTGGCCGCGGACCGCACCTCGGCGAACACGCTGCGCGGCTCGCCGCTGCGCAAGGCTACTCCGGCGCCCGCCCCGGCGTTTTGCAGGGAACCTACACCTACGTCTTGCAGACGAGTGACGGCCAGATCGCCTCGACGCATTCCGTGTCGGCTGGGCTTGACTATCCCGCGATTGGGCCGGAGCACGCCTGGCTCGCCGACCAGGGCCGAGCCGAATACGCCGCCATCAGCGACGCGCAGGCTCTCGACGCCGGGCGCTTGCTCG
>JBGOWC010000041.1:0-9934 GCA_041478415.1 Terriglobia bacterium | reverse complement strand
TGTTTCGAAACTTTTCGCAGTAGGCGCGCTCGGCAGGGGTATAGAGCCGGCGGAGAATCGGCTCGCCGTGCCGCTCGATCGCCGCTTTCACGCGATCCACCTCAGCAATATCTATTCCTAGCCCGACAATCACCACGCCTCCGAACGACCGGCCACCGGCAAACGCCCGGGCCGGCTCGTGAATGCGATTATACTGGCAGAGCCGTGCCCCCAGCGAAAACACAATCGGCGAAGCGTGCAATGCCGAGACGGCCGGGCGAAGCGCGCCCCGCAGGCGGCTGGACCGAAAGGCGAAATGGAGAAGTGCGCGTCCTCCAGGTTGCCGCGTTTGAGAAATTGCCGTGGCTCGTGCATGGATTCAGCACGCGGCCGGGCGGGACGAGCGAACTCAACAATGAACGGGTCTTGAATCTCGGCTTTGCGGAATGGGATGCGCGCGAAAACGTAATCGAAAACCGCGCGAAGTTCGTTCAAGCGCTCGGCGCCGGCGATTTGTCTCTTAATTCACTGCGACAATTCCATTCTGATGTGATCTGCCGGTTCGATAAGGCTCCCCGGGAACCCAGTCGGGCAGATGCTTCGACGACGAATCGCCCCGGGCTGTTGCTTGGCGTGCAGACCTCGGATTGCGTGCCAATTCTGCTGGTGGATACAAAGCGGAAGGCCGTTGCCGCAGTGCATGCGGGCTGGCGCGGGACACTCCAGCGGATGGTGATGAAAACGATCGGCAGGATGCAGATGGAATACGGAACGCGGCCGGAGAATCTTCTCGCGGCGCTCGGCCCGGCGATAGGCGGATGCTGCTATGAAGTTGGCACCGAGGTCGCGCACGCGTTCCATGCGCAGTTTTCCAATGCGGAACAATGGTTCGACGAGCTGCGCACCGGCGACGAGCCGAACCCGCTGCAGTGGCTCAACATGATGCCGCCGGGCCATCAGCCGCCGCCGAAGAAAGTGCGCCTGGATTTGCGCGCCGCGAACCGCTGGCAGATTCGCGAAGCCGGTGTACCGGAGAAAAATATTTTCGCGAGCGAACTCTGCACGGCTTGCCGCACGGATCTGCTCTTCAGTTATCGCAAAGAGGGCCTGCGCAGCGGGCGCCTTATGGCGGTGATTGGAGTGCGCCCGTAATCGTCGTCGCAGAATTGCCAATCTCCAAAAGGGCCAATTGGCCGCAGGCGGCCATGACGTCGCGGCCACGTGAAAGGCGGACAAACACGGGCACATCCTTTTCGGAAAGGATGCGGCGAAATTCTTCGGTCCGCTCGGGTTCCGGCTCACGGTAGGGAAGCTCGCCAGGATTCCAGGGAATCAAATTCACTTTCGCGCGGAGATTCGAAAGGAGGCGGACGACGCGGCGCGCGTCTTCAGGAGAATCGTTCACGCCGCCGAGGAGCACGTATTCGAACGTGAGGTGCTCCCACGGCCGCAGGGGATAGTTGCGGCAGGCGTCAAGAAGTTGTTCGAGAGGATATTTGCGATTGATGGGCATCAGCGCGTCGCGCTGGTCATCGTTCGAAGCATTCAGCGAGATCGCCAGCTTGGGCCGGATTTTTTCCCGTGCCAGACGTTCGATGCCCGGGACGATACCGCTCGTGGAGAGCGTGACGTGCTTCGGAGAAATACCGATGCCCTCTGGATCCAGCAGGATGCGCAGGGCGGCCATCACCGGGTCGAAATTCAAAAGCGGCTCGCCCTGGCCCATGAGAACGACGTTGGTCTGCGGGGCAAGCTGCGCCTTGTGCTCTTCGAGCGGCAGCAAAACCTGCGCGAGGATTTCGCCGGGCGTCAAATTACGGATCAAGCCGAGCTGCGCCGTCAAGCAGAAATGGCAGTCCACCGCGCAGCCCGCTTGCGTCGAGATGCAAATCGTTTGGCGGCCTTCGGAGGGCATGAACACGGCTTCGACGGAGGCTGGCTTTGCGAGATCATCCGGCAAATGGAACAGATAACGGACGGAACCGTCCTGCGAGACAAATCGCCGGGAAATGTGTGGAAACGTGATGCGCGCTTCGGTTGCGAGGCGCATCCGCAATGCAGCGGGCAGATTCGACATTGCGGCAAATTCAAAGCGGCGTTCCGCGTACAAGGCATGATAGAGCTGCGCGCCGCGGTACGCCGGCTCGCCCAACTCCGCGCAGAACGAGCGCAATTCTTCGCGGCTCATTCCCAGCAGCTCGGTTGGTGTATTCGAAGGCATTTCCAATTCTCATCGTAGCACGCGGCCGGGAGGGCTCTCCGCGTGCAGCAGGCTCCGGCGAAGATGAGCATTCGGCGCTATAATTCGCGGACGGTGCAGCCGACACAAGCAAGTGGAGGAGAGAGATGAAGGACAAACTGGCCATCACCGATTGGGTTGCGGGACTTGCGGCGATTCAGGAGCCGGAGTTCACACTCGAGCGCGTGCATGCGTACGTGTCGGAGCATGGGATTCAGCCAGAGACGCTCGAGAAGTATCTGTTCTTCTCCAAGATGAACTACACGCGGAATCTGATTTACAAATGCAGTCTGTTTGAATGTATGACCATTTGCTGGGAGACGGGCCAGGCCAGCCGGGTTCACAATCACCGCGACCAGCACTGCTGGATGGCCGCGCCGATTGGACGCCTGCGCGTACAGAACTTCCGCGTGGAAGAGCGTGACGCGGGCCACGGTACTTGCCGAATCGTGCCGACGGATGCCTATGAGATGAACCCGGAGCAGCCGGCGTACGTGAATCCAATCGAGCCGGTGCATCAGGTGATCAACCCCATGGAATTCGGCGCGCGCGCCGTCACCATCCATATCTATTCGCGGCCGTACGACAGTTGCGAGATTTATTTGCGCGACAAGGGCACGTACATGGATGTGCCGCTGCACTACACGAGCGAGTACGGGCAGCTCGATCCCGCCGAGAAATTGGCTTAGTCCTGCGAATTTCAGGCTTCGCCGGGCCGCTTCAATGGCAGAAAGCTACGAATGATCCGGCGACCATGCCGATAAGTGATGAGCTTCTCCAACCCCAGGAGTAGAGCGATGATTGCCACGGACACCCACAATTCACCAGATGTTGGTACAGGTCGCCCGAGTTGAGCTTCCACCGGAAGAATCCTCAGCGCCTGAAGAAGGAGAATGATCAACTCGAGCGTGAGGAGTCCTTCCCCCAGCAGGCTGAGCACACCGAAAAACGGAACGCCCGCGTAAAAGTAGCCTCCGCCGGGTATCAGGAGGACGCGTTTTAGGAGTGTCTTTTCATCCTTGAAGAGCAGGCCGCACTTCTGACATTGGTACACGCTGGGCGACAGAGCGGAGCAGCAGTCGGGGCACAGCGCGATCATTCCCTGAGCTGCTGTGGATTCTCCACTGGAAGCCGGAATCACGGCCGCCAAGATGCTCTTCACCTTCTTGCCGTCCCTGCCCCCGAGCCTCCAGTAGTTTTCCTTCTTTCCATTGGCGTATTTGAGGGCAAGCAATTTGCTGATCCAGCCCTTTACCTTCGCCGCCGCAATGTCTCCCCAGCGAACGCTCCTCAGACTGCGCCGCCACTTGCCGCTTGGCGTCACGCCAAGATGCAGAAGCCGCAGATTTGTGAACACGAGAGTCGTCGAGGTGATGCGGTAGATGTACCAGCCGAGCGTGAACTGTTCGAAGAAGCTAACCGGGGCCTGGCATCTCAAGATGTACAGAATCGTTTCATTCGGTTCCATCACAGCCGGCAGTATGTCCTTCAGCTTTACGAGCGCCTCCACTGCTCGCTTCCGACTTCGTTCGTGATCCTCGCCCTTGGCGTTCGTGTAGAAAACGTCATCCCGAATGCGGAGGCCATCGCTCGCAAGGAGTTGCGGTGCTCGGTTCGCATAAATAGGGACATCGGCACTGGGCATGTGTCTCCCCCACGCTCAAATCTCAGCAAACCCGCGCGACTCTATCCCACGATAATGAAAGCGTCAATATCGCAGGGAAAAGCTAGCGTTCCCTTTTCCGCTGAATAGCAATTGCCACGAGCGTGTGTCAGAATGCTCGCATGGCGACGGAAGCGCGTGATATTCAGCGGCACGTCCTGCCGAACGGCGTCGTCGTGCTCACAGAGACGATGTCTCACGTGCGCTCGATTTCCGTGGGCGTGTGGGTGCGTACCGGCTCGCGGCGCGAAGCTCCCGAGTACAACGGCCTGGCGCATTTCCTCGAACACATGGTGTTCAAAGGTACCGAGCGGCGCACCGCGGAAGAGATCGCGCGCTCAATGGACTCCCTTGGCGGAATGCTGGATGCATTCACGGCCAAGGAGCTGACCTGCTTCAACGCCAAAGTGCTTGATGAACATCTGCCGATCGCCTTCGATGTAATCGCCGACCTGGTGCTGCGACCACGCTTTGCCGCGGACGACGTCGCGAAAGAAAAACAGGTGGTCCTCGAAGAGATCAAGATGGACCAGGACAATCCGGAGTACGTGCTGCACGAGCTCTTCACGCAGGGATTCTGGCCGGATCATCCGCTGGGCCGGCCGATCCTCGGCACGCCGGAAACCGTTCGCGGGTTCAGCCGCGAAGCGCTCCTCGATCATTACCGCACGTGGTTCGCGCCGGACCGGCTGGTGCTGACAGCCGCGGGAAATGTTTCCCACGAGCGCGTCATGGAGCTGGCCGAAGGCGAGTTCGCCGGGCTGCGTTCCGCCGGAACGGTTGCGGAGGCAACGGCGCCGGAGACGAGCGCGCCGATTCGCCTTGAAACCAAGCGCGAACTCGAGCAGGTACATCTCTGCATCGGTGTGCCGTCCTATCCGCTGACGCACGAGCGGCGCTTCGGCGTCGCCGTGCTCAACAATCTTCTTGGCGGAGGAATGTCTTCGCGGCTTTTCCAAAACATCCGCGAGAAGCGCGGGCTCGCGTACGCGGTGTATAGCGAATTGACGCCCTACTCGGATGCGGGAATGCTTTCGATCTATGCGGGCACGGCGCTGGAGAGGGCCGGGAAGGTCGTGGATCTGGTGGTGAAGGAATTTCGCTCGCTGAAGGAATCGCCGGTGAGCGAAGAAGAGCTGCGCCGCGCGAAGGACTATCTGAAGGGTTCGCTGATGCTCTCGCTCGAGTCCACGAGCTCGCGGATGTCCAACCTGGCGCGTCAGGAGCTCTACTTCGAGCGCTTCTACTCGCTCGATGAAATTCTTGAGTCCATCGAAGCGGTCACGCGCGAAGAAGTTCAGTCCATCGCGCGAAAATTCTTCCAGACCGAGCAGATTGCCGCGACGGTCCTCGGAAATCTGAACGGGTTCTCCCTCGATCGCGATCGCCTAAGCTGCTGAGGCAAGCCGGCCCGACTGCCTTCCCGCCGGGAGGGCCGGGGGTGTATTTTTCGCTGGACACGCTCGCTGGCGTATGATACTTACGTGTAAGTATGACACGCAAGCCTCGCGCCTATGTGGCGGCCCTGCCGCTCTCCGCCGTTCCCGAACTACGGGAATGGCTCCAGCCCTTTCTCGGGGGGAAGGCTCCTCGGGGAAATGTGGTGATGGTTCGCCTCGGCAATGAAGCCGTGGAGCGCCTCGATCAGCTCGTCGAAGCCGGGCTGTTCGGCAGCCGCTCGGAGGCCGCCGCCTTTCTGCTCGGCGCTGGAATTCAGGCGCAGGAAAAACTCTTCGAAAAAATCGGCCGGCAGAGCAGCGAAATCCAAAAACTCCGGCGCGAGCTGCGTGAAACGGCTCTCAAGACTCTTCGCGCCTCCGCCAAATCCAGACGGCGGCCGGCATGGCGAGAGCCTGCCGGCTAGCTTCGGCCGAGTTACCTAAATTCACATACGGAGAGGAAATCATGCCTACCAGTCACGATACACAAATCGAGTTTCGCCTCGCCGGGGGCGACCAACCGCTGATCCTCGTGCCGGTATTTGTCGCCGGACGCGGCCCGTATTCGTTCATTCTGGACACGGGCGCCGGCCCGACGATTGTGTCGCGCGAGCTGGCTAAATCGCTCGCCCTCCCTGCCGGAGAAGTGAAAACGGGGATGGGTGCTGCAGGACCGGTCGAACTGACGCTGAGCACACTTCCTTCTTTGCGGCTGGGGGATGAAATCATCGAGAATGTGCCCGTGGCCATCACGGATCTCACTCCGATTGGCAGCGCGATCAGGGCGACGGTAGACGGCGATCTCGGCCACAGCGTTCTTCAACACTATGCGCTCACGCTGGACTATGCGGCGAACACGCTGGTGTTGGCCTGGCCCGAGGATGGATCTCCTGCGGTTCCGAGCGACAGCGGTATTCGTTTTCGGCTCGCGCACCCGGCCAAGCCGCTGATCGTGGTGCCGGCGATGGTCAATGGACAGGGGCCATTTGATTTTGCAGTGGACACCGGCGCGTCTACCACGACGATTTCCCTGGAGCTGGCGCAAAACTTCGGGCTCGTGCTCGAGGAAATTCCGGACATGACCGGCGGAGGCGGGCGTTTGCGCAGTTGGAAAGGGCAACTCGAGTCGCTCTCAGTGGGCGGGATCGGCCGGGAGCAACTCGCAGTCGCGGTATCTGATTTTTTTGGTCCCCTGAACCAAACTCTGGGTGTCAAACTCCACGGCATGGCGGGCTACAATTTTCTTCGACACTATCGCGTGACGTTCAACTATCCGGCACAAATGCTTTCCTTCGACTGAAGGCCGTGCCACTATATTCGGGAACCCGTTGACGGGGCTGCGGCGCTCTGCGATCATCCTGAAAATCGTCTGAGGGGGAAGCGATCGGCTTGCGCGTATCCATTCTGGCGTCCGGCAGCTCGGGCAACGTCACGCTGCTCGAGACCGAGCGCACCCGCCTCCTCGTGGACGCCGGGCTGGGCAAGCGCGAAACGCTGGCAAGGCTCGCCGCCTTCGAAAACAAGCTGGATGGGCTCGACGGCGTCCTGATCACCCACGAACATACGGATCATTGCAACGGCTTACCGCAGATTCTCGGAATGTGGAAGGCGCCGCTGTACGTCACCGAGCCGACGATGGAAGCGCTCCAGTGCGTTCTTCCCGGCACGCTTGGGAAGCGGCTCCACGGCGTGGAGACGATTGCCGCGGGGCAGCGATTCTGTATCGGCGATATCGAAGTGCACGCGTTTGCGATCCCGCACGACGCCGCCGATCCGATCGGCTTCAGCTTCCGCACCAACGGCACGAAGATGGCGATCGTGACCGACCTCGGCTATATGCCGGAGCTGGTGAAGCATCATTTGCGCGAGGCGGATTGCCTGATGCTCGAATCGAATCACGATCTGGACATGCTCAAGGTGGGGCCGTATCCGTGGGTGGTGAAGCAGCGCGTCCTGAGCCGCACGGGGCACCTATCGAATCACGCGGTGAGCGAATATCTCGCCGATCCGGAAGGCTTTGACGCCCGCGCGCGGTATCTGGTGCTCGCGCATCTCTCCGAGCAGAACAATAATCCCGATGTGGCGCGGATTTCCGCGGAAGAGGCCTTGCATCGCCGGCCAACGGAATGCGCGTTTCAGGGCGAGCTGCTGGTGGCTTCGCAGGCGGTCCCGCTGAGGCCACTGGAACTGTAGGACTCCTCCAAGATGCAAAACCACCGACCTCGCGTGCCGCGAATCCGCATTTTCCTCTCTGTGCTCTCGGCATACTTTGCGTTGACTCTTTTCGCTCGGCCGCTCTCGGGCCAGGAGCGGCCAGCCGATTCGGCGGAAATTTCACGCGACCTGCTTTTTCTCGCGCCTCTGAGCGGGGAGATCCACGGCGACGGCGCGGCGCGCGCTCCACGGTTCTACGCCGGGCGGCTGGCGTATGACTATTCGGCCTCGGGCGGCTGGGTCATCGCGCCACACGACGGCGCGCAGGCACGATTTGAGATCGCGCCGAAAGGCCGGCGAATCGTCACCGCTGGCGGTGTGCAGTACACGCTCGCGGCGCACTCCGATGATGACCGCGCAACGTTGGAGATCCTCCGCACCGGAGATGCAGAGCCGATCGTTACAGCGTTTCTTTGGAATCGCGAACATCTCGCCGGTGCGTGGCTGCCGTTCCTCTCACCGCAACACAAGGGCTTGACGCTTGCCGCTCTGCAGCAGGACTTGGAAGTGGGCGATCCGATTCTGTATGACGTTGCCGTGTCCGGGGATTCCGTGTGGGTAGCGGTGGGCCATTCCATCGGCGAGGGGGAACTAGGGCTTGGCACCGTTGTTCGTTTCGACGTTACCGAGAAAAAGGCAAAGGTCTTCCAGCCGAAAGAGCTTGCAACCTGCGCGGTTACAGTGCTAGCCCTCGCGCAGGAGGGTTCCGTGTGGCTCGGGACGCGCCGCCAATACGAAGGCACGGTGCAGCCTTGCACTGGCCTTGTGCGGCTGGATTCCGCGACGGGCATTGCGCAGACCGTCGCACCTTCGGGCACGCCGCTCGCGGATTCGGTGCCGATGGCAATGGTTTTGAGCGACCTGCTGTGGGTCGCGACCGATGCGGGGATTTGCGGAATGAACGCGGATGGATCCTGGAACTGCTGGAGCATAATGCCGACGGTAACGATTCGGAAGCAGACGGCGTTGACGAACAAGCCCGGAGAAAAATCCGGGAGCTCGATCAAGCCGGGCGAGTATGAGGTCCTCTGGGCCAATGCGGGCTTCCTCGAACTCGCAACCAAGGATTCGTACGATGCGTGGCTGGCCGCCGACGATTTCGCCGAAGCCGCAGTGCGGAATTTCGATACGGAGCCGTACAAGCTGCTAAACACTTCTACGGGTCCGGCGCCGATTCGGCCGCTCGCGAAACCCGGAGGCGAGGCGCTTGAGGGTGCGCTGGTTTATCGCGTGCCGCTCGAAAAACTGCCTGTTCCGGAGGGGACGCCTGCGGGCTGGATTAAAGTGCGCGTGCGCGCAGGCTGGATTCCGCGCGGCGACCTGCAGATCGCGCCGAAGTTCGTACCGGTGGAATAGCTTGCCTGGACGACCAGAGTCGTTGCGCGAGGTTTAGCGCGCCAAAACTTCCTCGAAGAATGTCAACGCGCGGGGGTCATTGGACTCACCGAGCCAGAACATGGCCTGTTTGCGAACCGCTCGATTGCGATTCGTGCGCGCCACTTCAATCAATTTGGGAACGCCTTCTTCGTTGGGCAACTGGCTGAGGGCAAAGACTGCTTTGTTTTTCACGTCGGTGTCCGGATCATTTTCAATTGCGGCGGTGATCGCGCCAACCGCTTTTTGTCCGGCCTTTTGCGCCAGCCAGAATAACGCCTGACCACGCACCTGGCTGCTTTCGTCATTCCGCGCCATGCGAATCATCTCGTTCAGGGCTTCGGGCTCGCTGCTGACATGCAGAGCGAACGCGACGTGCGCGCGGACTTCCGTGCTCGGATCGTTTTTCGCCATGCGCTGGAGCACAACGAGACCTAATTTGCCGCGCGCTTCGCCCAGCCAGAACGCCGCTTGCTTCCGCAGCCCTTCGGGCTGGCTCGGGGCGACAAAGCTTTCGAGGGCGCGGTCCGCAGCCAGATCGGCGTGCAGGGCAATGGCAGTCAGGGCGCCGTTGCCCAAATCGTCGTCGTCCTCGAGGCCTTTTTCGCGCACGTACTCCTTCAATTGCGCGACGCTCTCCTCCGGCTTCACGCCGGTGAGCCAAACGAAGGGAAGGCCGCCGGCGTCGAGCCTGCATTCCGAGGAGAGGACGCGAATCTTTCCGATGCGCTTGTGCTCCGCGCGAAGCAATACGAAGATGCGCCGCGGGCCTTCGAGCTGCACGCTCTCATCGCTTGCGGTCATGTTGGTGCCGCCGTCCCGGCCTTCAAGGCGGCAATTTCCGCAGCCGCCGCGGATATCGCCTCGATTTACGTCGTAGTTGCCGCAGCAAAGTATCCGCTTGCCGGCGGCCTGCGGCACGGCGTAGCCGATCCATCGGGCCTTTTCGCTCTGTTCGACCACCGTCTTCCATTCATCGGCTAACGATCCCGAAACCGCGCGATTCGCCACAACTGATTTCTCAAT
>JBGOWC010000282.1:0-3487 GCA_041478415.1 Terriglobia bacterium | reverse complement strand
GTGCTGCGGAGAGTGGTCTGGGCGAGCTGCGAGGTGGCATAGAGATAGTTTTCAACTTCGCGGAGGGCGCGGTTGGCGTCCACGACTTTGAAATAGCAGACGGCGTTCACTTTCACCGAGACGTTGTCGCGGGTGATGATGTCCTGCGGCGGAACGTCGAGCGTGACAACACGCAATGGAATGCGGTACAGCGACTCGATGGGCCAGAAAACGATGCGCAGGCCGGCGCCCTTGGCCTCCGGGATCATGCGGCCGAGGCGCAGAACGGCTCCTCGTTCCCATTCCTTGATGATGTACAGCGAATTCCAAAACCAGATGAGCCCGATTCCGACGATCACCAGCGGTCCGAGAAATTCCATCTGTGCCTCCCTTTTCGCGAAGAATACCTAAGATTGTTGAGTGCCGCCGGGCGTCCCGGCGGGCTCGACGTGAAGCGTCAAACCGTCCACGCGCCGGACGCGCACCGATTGTCCGGGGGCGATGGGCTGCAGCGCAACAGCGCGCCAGAGCTCGCCGCGCACGCGGATCATGCCGTCACCTGCGGTACCGCCAGTTGCGCCCGGTATCGCGCCCGTGACAAGACCCGTCATGCCGATCAGCCCTTCGGTCCCGGTTGCCGGCTTCCACCGGCGCGAACGCAAAACCAGTCGCATGAGCACAACGGTGATGACGGCAAACGGCAAAGTGGCGGATAGCGCAATCCCCAGGCTGACGCCGCCTTGCGTGAGCGGCGAGCGAATCAAGAAGATCGCGCCAAGCAACATGGACACGATGCCGCCCACCGCCAGCACGCCATGGCTCGTGAACTTCGCTTCCAGAATGAAAAATGCCAGCGCCAGGAAAATGAGAAAAAGGCCGGCGAGATTTACCGGCAGAAAATGCATGGCATAAAGCGCGAGGATGATACAGATGCCGCCAATCACGCCTGGTGCGACAACACCGGGATGAGTGAACTCGGTGTACAGGCCGAGGACGCCTAGAATCAGCAGGACGAAGAAAACGTCCGGCTCGACGATGCGGGCGAGGAATTTCTGTCGCGCGGAAAGCTCAAACGGGATGATCACCGCCTGGGCGAGCGCCAGTGTGGCGCGCGTGCCGTCGAAGCGGGTGATGGCGCGGCCGTTGAGCTGGCGGATGAGATCTTCCGGTGAGGCCGCGAGGAGATCAATCAGCTTCCCTTCGAGCGCTTCTTTTTCCGTGAACGCTTTGGCATCGGTAATGGCCGTTTCCGCGAGGGTGACGTTGCGCCCGCGCTGGCCGGAATAGCTCCGCAGGTAGGCCAGCGCGTCGTTGGTAATTTTCTTGCGCAGCGTTTCGTCCACTTGCATCGGGAAGCCGCCGATCGCGAGGATCGGTGAAGCCGCGCCGGTGTGCGTCCCGGGAGCCATCGCGGCGACGTCCGCGGCGAGAAGAATAAAGAATCCGGCGGAAGCGCCGCGCGCGCCGGTCGGCGAGACGTACACAACGATGGGAACGGGCGAGGTCAGCATGTGGTTGATGATGTCCCGCATGGAATCACTCAAGCCGCCGGGCGTGTCCATGGTGATGAGGACCAGCGCGGCATTGCGGCGGGAGGCGTCAGCAAGGCCTTCCCTCATGTAGGTGGCGAGAATCGGCTCAACCTCGCGGTCAATTTTCAGTTCGATGACGGTCGCGCCCGATGGCGTTGCTTGTCCCGCGCGCGCGCCGCTTTCAAGGAAGAGAAACACCGCGCAGAAACCGGCAAACGCGAAGAGCGCGAGCGACGCGATGCGTCGCGGGACTGAGATTGTTTGCTGCAAAACTTTCTTCATTGTCCGGCTCCCGGTTTACCTGTCTCGAGATGCTGGAGGAGCTGCTTGGCTTCCGTGTAGTTGGGCGCAAGCTCCAGCGCGCGCTCGAGCTCGTGACGGGCTAGCTCCTGCTTTTTCTGGTCGAGGTAAACCCTTGCAAGCGCTGTACGCGCAACGGCGGAGTCGCGCGCTTCGAGCGATGCGCGAAGCTCAGCGGCTGCGTCGTCCAGACGATTCTGACGGCGATAGACCTCGCCAAGACCTCGGTGAGCGCCGGGATCATGCGCATCGGCGGCAAGAACGGCGCGAAATTCGCGTTCGGCTTCCGGCAGGTGGCCGGCGGAAAGCTGCTGGCGTCCGGCTTTCAGATGGGCGGCCAGTCCATTTGCGGGCGCGGATGCGGAAGACGCCGGAGCCGTGACTTCGGCGGTCTCGATTTCCTGGCGCAGCGATGTTACGTCGAGTTCGGTTTTGACGCGGTCGAGGCGCGGAAGATTTTCCGCGCGCAGGACGGGCAACGAGACGCCGCCGAGAATGTCTGCGGCTGCCGCGCGCTCGGCATCGGCTTCGGATTTCAACGCCGCGCGTTCGAGCGCAAGGATCAATAGCGCGCGGGCCTCCGGATCATCCGGCTGGCGCTGCACGGCTTCGCGGGCGTGGGCTGCAGCCCCGGCCGCGTCGTTCGCGCGGAGGGAAAGCAGCCCGAGATTGAAAGGGTAATCATTCTCATCGGGATCGAGTTCGAGCGCGTGGCGGAGATCCGCCTGTGCGGCGGCTGTTTTCCCATTGCGCTCGCGGGCGATGGCGAGATTATTCAACACTTCCGGAAGATCGCCGGCGCCGGCGGAATTGTTCTTCAGGGTCTCCTGCAGGGCTGCGAAAATTTCCTCGGCGCGGTCCGGCTGATTCAGCCAGAGCCGGCAGACTCCCGTGGAGAAAACTGCCTCGATATAGCGATCGTGGCTCTTGGGTACGCGGCCAAACCAGGTAATCGCAGTCGAGCAATCGCGCCGCGTGAACAAAGCCTGGCCCAGGGCAAATGCGGGCTCCGGCCAATCGGGTTCGAGGCGCACCGCCTCTCGCAATTCGCGCAGGCGCGGCTCGTCATCAATCGCGAGGCGCCCGCGAACGTAATGCTCGAAAGCATCAAGCCGCAGCGGGCGCTGAACGCGGGTGAACTCGCCGAGGTTCAAGGGAAAAGCGGGATCGTTCGACGAAAGCAACCGCCAGAGGACGCGGGTGTGCAGATCCATGAGCGAATCGAGCGGTCCGGTCTCTCGGACTGGAGGCAGGAGCGCCGCCGGAGTGACGCGGAGCAAGCGCGCCTCGACGGTGAGACCCGTGCCGTCGGAAGAGAAACTGCCGAAGAGAACATAATCGGCGTCCAGATCTTCGGCGATGCGCAGCATTGAGGCGCGGCTGAATTTCGCGGAAGGGGGCAGGCCGTAACGATCGAGCTCCGCGCTGCGCCCTTCGTGGGTAAAGACCTGCTGCCCCGCGGCGGACAGCCGTTGGATGGTGAGCTCCTCAAGGCCCGCGCCGAACCAATCGAGTCGCGGCTCCGCGCCGGTATATTCAAAGGGGAACACCAGAAAAACCCCGCGCTGCGCGAGAGCCGGCGCCGTGTTCTTGTGCTCCGGTGCGGCTTGCGCGGGCGCTGGGCGCGGGAGAAGGCCGAGGAGTGCTGTGACGCACGCGGCGCGAAAAAGTTTCCC
>JBGOWC010000125.1:0-6229 GCA_041478415.1 Terriglobia bacterium | reverse complement strand
TGCAACCGCCGTAACCACACGTGGTTTCATCGATACACCAACCTGCTAGTGGCGGGGATTCTATCACGCAGCGGTTATAGGCTCGTATCCAGATGATGATGGAGTGGTCGCGCTGGCTGGGAATGGCGGGCGGTGACTTGCATAGTTTTTTCACAAAATGTTACGGTTAAAAGGGTTGATATTTCCAATAAAGGAGATTACCAAGTGACTATAAACCATACGAATCCAACGCAGCACATAACCGTGGGTAAAAAGGATGTTTGGGAACCAATTCTTCCATGCCCTCCCAACATACAGTCAAACATATGGAATTCCGCTTTCGAAGATGCGGCGGGGAAACTGATTGAAAAGCAGATGGGGAACGCCAACGCCGAACGCGGGAAGATTGAATTTGCGGTGGAGGGCGAAGTGACAATCTCCCAGGATATAGCAGGCTTGCACGTAATCCCGCACGACGCAAAGGCCACGTATCAGTTCAAAGTCATGTTGAAAGAAGATTCGAGCGTAAAGGCACAAGCTGTCTTTACTTGTAGTACGGGCGGGGCCACACTGAGCTCTGAAGGGTAAACGCGCGGGAATTCTGGGGATTACTCCTTCAGATTGGCCCAGTTCCGCCACTTCCGCGCGGTTCAAGGACACTATACCGGGAAACCGGCGAAAATCTCCAGATTCACCGCGAAACGATTAGTCGAGCTGCTTGGCCCGGGTTTCCGGAAGGGTGAGGGTAAGAAGCGCGGCGATGAAAAAGGCCGCGGCTTGAAGGAAAAACGCCGGGCCAAGACCGTAATGATGCGCGAGGGCGCCGACGGCAAACGGCGCGGCCGCGGAAAATCCACGCCCGATGTTGTAACTCAGCCCCATTGCGGCGGCGCGGATTTTGCCCGGAAAAATCTCGCTGGCGATCGCGGCGTATCCAGAAAAAAAGCCCGTGCCGAAAAAGGCGACGAGCGGGCCGAGAATCAGCAGCCAGATGGGGCTGCGTGCGAGTCCGTAGATTGGAACCAGCCCGGCCGCGATCAGCAGATACACAAAGTAGGGTTTTCGCCGCCCGAAGGCGTCGGCGAAAAAGCCGAAGAGCGCATATCCCAGCCATTTCCCGCCGCAGAGCACGAGGAAAAAACTCGTCGTCTTGGCGAGACCCAGGCCCCGCCCGCCCTTCGCAATTGGCAGAGAGAGGTACGCCGGAATCCAGGTGAACAGTCCCCAGTAGCCGAACATTGCGCAGGCATTCATCGCCGTGGCGAGGACGCCGTCGCGCAAAACCTTCCCACGCAGCAGCGGGCCCAGTGCGACGCGCTCATTCGTTTTCTTTCGAGCTTTCCAGATCGCTGGCTCCGGCACACGCCGGCGAATCCAAAAAACGAGAAGCGCCGGCAGCACACCGACGAAAAAAACGGCGCGCCAGCCGAAGTTGGGGAGCACCACGGCTACCACGAGCGCCGCGATCGCTTCGCCGATGGCGTACGCCGACTGCATCAGCCCGAGCGCCTTCCCGCGATGCTCCGCGCGCCACGTCTCCGCGATCAACGCCGCCGCGGCGGTCCATTCGCCGCCCATGCCGAGGCCCAAGAGAAAACGAAACGCGGCGAGCTCCGGAATGCTGCGGGAAAAACCGCACGCGGCGCTGGCGAGGGAGTAGATGAGGATGGATCCCATCAGCGCGCGCGTCCGGCCGATGCGGTCGGCGAGCACGCCGAAAAGAAATCCGCCAATCGCGGACGCGACCAGCGTGAGCGAGTTCAGAAAACCCGCGGTGCCCGTGTCCATGTTGAATTCGCGGATCAGGTAGGTCAGGACGAGCGAATAGAGCATCACGTCCATGGCATCCAGCATCCAGCCAAGCCCGCCCGCGACGAGCGACTGGCGCTCCGCGCGCGTCACACCACGCGGCAGGGTGAATGCCGCGAACACACCCGCATTCTGGGTTGGACTCATCGAACGGGGGGATTGTAGCCGAGAGCGCACTCCCCCGCAGAAATCTCACAGCGACAAGTGTCCAAGCGGGCGCACGGATCAATTGCGCTGCGCAGCCGGCTTTGCTAGGCTTCGTGCGAATCAGCGGAACGAATGGGGGAGCAGCCATGGCGTACTGCATTAAGTGCGGCGGGCAACTGGCGGAACAAGCGGCGTTCTGTCCGCAGTGCGGGGCCCCGCAGAAGCCTGCGGCAGCCGCGCCCGCGGCACCCGCTGCGAGCGCAACGGGCGGGCTTTCCGAAAATGTTGCCGCAACGCTGAGCTATGCGCTCGGCTGGCTCAGCGGCATCATTTTTCTGCTCGTGGACAAACGTCCCTACGTGCGATTTCACGCCGCGCAGTCGCTGGTCGTTTTCGGCGGGCTGCACGTGTTGCGGGCAGTCTTCGGCATGTATTGGGGCTTGGGGCTATTTACCGGCGGATGGCACATGTTCGGGCCAGGGATGCTCGTTTTCCGATTGCTCAGTCTGCTGACCTTCATCCTCTGGATCGTCCTAATGATCAAAGCGCACCAGGGCGTGCGATTCAAAATCCCGGTCGCATCGGAAATCGCCGACGGCCTCGCCGGCAAATGAGCGATGGCTGGGTTCTCCCGCCTCCGAACGCGGCGGGACGCACTTCAAACTAGATGCAGCTAAAAATATTGCAAGGAGAAGACTCATGAGTGGATTGAATCGGCTGGCGGTCCGCGGTGGAATCATTCTGTTTGCGTGCGTCGCGCTGCTTTACAGCCTGGGGCTACGGGCGCAGACGCTGGATGAGAACTCGCTCAAGGGGATGAAGTGGCGCCAGATCGGGCCGTTTCGCGGCGGCCGCGCTCTCGCGGTGAGCGGCGTCGCGGGCGATCCCGACACGTATTATTTCGGCGCTGTCGCGGGCGGCGTCTGGAAAACGACGAATGGAGGTCTCACCTGGCTGCCCTTAACCGACAAGACCGGCATCATGTCCGTCGGCGCGATCGGCGTTGCGCCGTCGGATCCGAATGTCATTTACGTCGGCACGGGAGAATCCTGCATCCGGGGCAACATCTCCTTTGGCGATGGGATGTACAAGTCGCTGGATGCGGGAAAAACGTGGTCTCGCATCGGGCTCGAGGATTCCCAGCACATCGCAAAGATTGTCGTGGACCCGAAGAATTCTGACGTCGTCTTCGTCGCGGCGCTGGGTCACGCATACGGGCCAAATGAGATGCGCGGTGTATACCGCTCGAGCGACGGGGGGAAAACGTGGACGAGAGTCCTCTACAAGGACAATAAGACCGGCGCGATTGATATCGTTTTCGATCCTGCGAATCCGCACATTCTGTTTGCCGCGTTGTGGGAGGCGCAGAGAACGCCATGGAGTCTTTCCAGCGGAGGGCCGGGGAGCGGCCTCTACAGATCGAGCGACGGCGGCGCCACATGGAAACACCTCGAAGGGCACGGCCTCCCGGACGGCGTTCTCGGACGCATCGGCGTTTCCGTTTCCGGCGCGGACGGAAACCGCGTGTACGCCATCATCGAGGCGGAAAAAGGCGGAATCTACCGCAGCGAGGATGGCGGAGACGGCTGGCAATTGATCAATCCAGATCACCGCTACACGCAGCGCGCCTGGTATTTCCATCACATCTTCGCCGACCCCAAAAACGCGGACACGGTTTACGTCCTCAACACAGCGGTGTACCGCTCGACGGACGGTGGCAAGAGCTTCAATTTCGTGCGTTCCCCGCACGGCGACAATCATGGCCTGTGGATCGATCCAACGCATCCCAGCTGGATGATTAACGCCAATGACGGCGGCGCAACGGTCTCCCACGACGGAGGCAAGAGCTGGACCACACAGTCGAATCAGCCAACCGCGCAGTTCTATCATGTAGCAGCCGACACGGCCTTTCCGTACCGCGTCTACGGCGCGCAGCAGGATAATTCTACCGTTGCGATTGCAAGCCGCAGCGACCATGGCGCGATTGACCGCGCCGATTGGTACGAGGTCGGCGGCGGCGAAGCGGGCTACGTGGTTCCCGACCCGAGAAACCCGGACATCGTCTACGCGGGTTCCTATGACGGACTGATCACCCGCTTCGACCGCAAGACCAATCAGGTCCAGGACATTTCCTCCTGGCCGCTCAATCCCATGGGGGCGGGCGCGGCCGGCCTGAAGCACCGCTTTCAATGGACCGCGCCGATTCTCCTCTCGCCGCATGATCCCGGCATTCTCTACCATGGCGGCGAAGCCGTTTTTCAATCGAAAGACGGCGGGATGAGCTGGACGGCGATAAGCCCCGATCTGACGCGCAACGACCAGACCAAGCAACAGTCTTCGGGCGGGCCGCTGACGCAGGACAACACCAGCGTCGAATACTACGATACGATTTTCGCGATCGCCGAATCGCCGCTGGAGAAAGGCCTGCTCTGGGCGGGCACGGACGACGGATTGATTCACATCACGCGCGACGCCGGGCAGCACTGGACCAATGTGACGCCGAAGGAAGTTGGCGACTGGAGCTTGGTGAGCGTCATCGAGGCTTCTCCGCATGCCGTCGGAACCGCGTACGTTGCCGTGGACCGCCACAAGCTCGATGACTATCGCCCTCTCGTATTGAAAACGGCGGATTACGGCAGGTCGTGGACGAAGATCACGACGGGCTTGCCGGAGAACGCCTACGTCCACGCGGTCCGTGAGGACTCCAAGCGCAAAGGAATGCTTTTTGCCGCGACCGAGACAGGCATTTACATTTCCTTTGACGACGGCGGGCACTGGCAATCCCTGCGGATGAATCTGCCTGCGACTCCAATCCACGACCTTGCGGTGAAAGACAATGACCTGCTCGTGGCAACGCATGGGCGTTCGTTTTGGATTCTGGACAGCATTTCGCCCCTCCGTCAGATGACGGCCGAAACAGCGAAGGAGAATGTGCATCTCTACCAGCCTGCACCGGCGGTCCGTTTCGGTGCGCCGGGATTCACGCTGCCCCCGACGGTGCCCGTGGGCGCAAATCCACCCGCCGGCGTGGTAATTGACTACGCGCTCAAGGAAGCGCCCAAGGATCCGATCACACTCGAAATCTTGGATGGAGGCGGAAAGCTCTTACGCAAGTATTCGAGCAAGAAGACCGCCGAAGCGGCGTCGCCGATCGACGAAGAGTTTGGCGAGCAGGAAAGACCCGGCGAGGTGCTGCCCGCGGAAGCGGGACTGAACCGTTTCGTGTGGGACACACAGCAAGAGTCGCCGGTACGCGTGCCCGGCGCCGTGACCTGGGGAGGACGTCCTTCCGGGCCGATCGTCCTGCCGGGGACCTATCAGATCAAATTCACCGTGGCCGGGAAAACCTACACCGCGGCGGCGGAGATTCGAAAAGACCCGCGCGTTACGTCGCCACCGGCGGATCTCGAGAAGCAAGCGGAGCTGGCCCTGCGAATCCGCGATCGGATCAGCGCGGGACATGAAGCCGTGAATCAGATTCGCAGCGTGCGCAGTCAGCTTGACACTTTGAAGAAACGCCTCGCTGCGGACGAAAAGGCAAAGCCGATCCTGGATGCGGCCGACGCGCTGATCAAGAAGATGAGCGCGGTGGAAGAAAAAATTATCCAGCCGAAGTCGAAAAGCAGCGAGGACCCGCTCAATTATCCAATCCAGACCGCGGATCAACTTGTGTCGCTGCAGGGAACAGTCGAGAGCGCCGACGCCGCGCCGACGGCGCAGTCTTACGTCGTGTTCGACGAGCTCAGCGGGCGGCTCGAGAGCTATCTCGCGGCTTGGCGCGAGGTTCAGTCGAAGGATCTCGCGGCCCTCAATGACCTGATCCGGAAGCAGAATATTCCGGCGATCGCGCCGTCCGCGGAGAAGACGAAAGAAGGCGCGAGCTGAGGCGATTCGATTCCGGCGCCCAAACAGAACGGCGACTCGCTCCGAACCGCTTCTTCTCGTACCGCTTTCAGAACCGCGGCAAAGCTAATTGCGGTGTTTCCACTTGACAATCATCTGACCCCCATCCATCTTTATTGGCTTTGTCTTCCTCGCCCGGCACATCGGGGACAGAAAGGTGACTTCGCTCCGTCATGACTCGGGTTCGGCTCTGCTTCCACGACCGCTGCTTCGATGGGATGGCCTCCGCAGCGCTCTTCTACCGCTTTTACCGCGAACGATTTGACCCCAGCGCCGAATTCCACTTCACCGGCATGGCCCATCGCGCGGCGCAACCCTGGGAAGACGACCTCTTCGACGGCGACGAAAATGTCATCGTGGATTTCAAGTATTCGAATTCGCCACGGCTGAC
>JBGOWC010000337.1:0-2998 GCA_041478415.1 Terriglobia bacterium | reverse complement strand
TTGCCGAGCGCGCGAAATCGGTTTCCTCTTCCATGGGCAGTGTCCTGCGGCGGGGCGCCGCGGGCGAAGGACTACGATCATGAAGTGCACTACGGTACGGGAAAAACTCGGGGGTTATCTGGACGGCGCGCTGCGCTCCGCGGAGCGCGTGCGCGTGCAGCAACACGTTGCAATCTGCGGCCATTGCCGCGAAGAATTGGAGTGCTACCGCAAACTGTCTGTACTGCTTTCGCGCACGACTTCAGCGCTTCCGCCCGCGGATCTTGCGGTGAAGATTCGCGTCGCTACGGCGCAGGCGCGCGCCACGCAGGATGCGCCGAGTCGTATCCGCGCCTGGTGGAGTCACGTCGAGGTTCGCCTCGAAAACGCGTTTCGTCCGTTGGCGCTTCCGGCCACCGGCGGTTTTTTCTCGGCCGTGGTCGTTTTCTTGTTTGTCCTGCAGTTGATCGTGCCCGGAGTCACCGTCCGCGCGGTGCAGGATGATGTTCCCCTCAACCTGATGCGCCCGGCGGAGCTGCTCTCGCTCTCGGAGTATCGCGCTCCGCTCGCGTCCGAACACAATGAAAGGGATTTTGCTCTGCCGCACGGCCTGCTTCTGGATGTAACCGTGGACGCGCGCGGTCAAATGGTTGGCTACGAAATTCTTTCCGGCCCGAAAGATATCGCCGTGCGCCGCCAGCTCGATGAAATGCTGCTCTTCGCCCGCTTCCGTCCGATGATGAGCTTTGGCCGGCCGACCGCCGGCGGCCACGTCGTTCTGAGCTTCAGCGAAGTTCGCGTCCGCGGCTAATGCGCCGCCGCTGATTTTTCTTCCACCGTTTGAATCGCCACGCGCACCGCGGCTTCAAACAACGCGATGCGCGGGTAGCGATTGTGATCCGCCGCCGATCGAATCGCTGAATCCGAAGACGAAGCGTAGTCGAGCGCGACCGCGAGATGATCCGCGCGCGCCACCCCAAGAAAATTCCCTCCGGGCACGAGCGCATCCGGCTGCAGAATCTGGCTGTCCGTCCGCGCATCGTACGCCGTCAGAAGCTTCCACGCCTGCAACAGCATCTTGGAAGTGTTGGACGAATCGGAAACAGTGGCGAGAGAAAACGCGGGCACGCCGAGATCCGGATGATCCTGGAGAAACGCTTTGCGCACGTCCTGCCGCAGGCTCTTGAAGGCCTCGGCGATGTTACCTTCGCAGGAGCCGAGCTTCAGCGAAGCCGCATAGCGCTCCGCGATCTCGGGCATGGTCTCCGCAATGGGTGATCCGCCCACCGCACCCGCAACCGTGACGTACGCCGCCATCGCCGAGCGCGTCTGCGCATCGCTCGCCAGCGCTTCCATCAAATCCGGCGAGCCCTTGCTGTAGGTGACGACGATGAATTTACGAGAATCTCTTTCCATCGCGCTGCGCAGATAGTCCGCGATGCGTTTTCCATTCGCGATGCTGGTTTCATTGGGCATCTGCAGAAATTCCACGGTCATCTTGTGCTTTTCGCGCAGATGTTCCTGGCCCTGCTGAAACGCCTGGGTCCCCGCCTGGCATGAACTGAGCACCCCGGGAATCACCAGCACGCGATAGTTTGTTGAGATCGTCTCAAGGTCTTTCGCGCTCGCGGATTTTCCGCTGGAAGAAGTCTGCAGATATTCGCTGCACGCGTTCCAGTCGCCGTCGTCGGGTTTTTCTTTTTTGAGGACGGAGCAAAACGTGTCGGCGAAGGCAGCGGAGAGATCGCGGCCGGTTTCGGCGAGGTTGAGAATGAGAACTTTGCCGTTGGAGTGGAACGTGCCGCCAGTCGCGGTCTTCGCTTCCTTCAGCGGATTCGGCGGCAGAAAGTAACTGCGTTCGCCGACGAGACCCGATTCGCTGAGCGTCTTGCCAACGTAATCGCGCTCTTCGTCGATATTCGGATCAATCTTGTGCGTAACGCCGTTGGTGCGCTTGTCTTTCTCGAAGCCGATATCGTGGGTGGCCGCGCCGGTCCAAACGGTCTGGCCGTTGATCGCGAAGGGAGCTTTCCAGATGCGCAGATGGTGGCGCTGCGCGACGACGGTAAGCGGTTCGGCGTGCGCGTAACCATAATCCTGGTAGCGGCCGAAGAGATACAGCTCGCTCATGGGCATCTGCACGTAGGATTCCTTGGAAAGACTGGCGAGGATGCCGTGGAGCACGGCGTCTTTCGGCGTGCGATCTACTTTTACCCAGCCGGCCAGTTCGAATGCGCGTTGCATCCCCGCTTCCGAACCGACGATCAGAAAATTTACCATGTCACCGGGATTGCCCGCTTTGTCGCCGATGCGGCGGGGAATTTTCGAGAAAAGCGCGGCGTCCCCGCCGGAAATTTGCGCGACTTCGCGCGCGGTTGCGGAAGCAGCGGGCACCGCGCCGGGTGCGGGTGAGAAAATCTCCACGCGGACTTTGTAGGTGCCATCGGCGGAATCATTGCCGGCTTGATTGATGCCGAGGAAAAGGCGGCCGCCGGTGCGCGTCGTCAAGTCGCGGTGAGCAGCGACAAGAAACGGCTCGGCGGAGTCCGCGTCGCCGATACGAGCGAGGACGGCGCCGCGTCCGGCGCTGTTGAAGGGCAGAATGCGCAAGAGATCTTTGAATCCGCGCGGGCGGCCTTCGGGGCCGTTATCTTCTTTTGCGTCGGCGTAACGCATCGTGCCCGAGGCCGTGAAGGCGACGCGCTCACCGGGCTTGACGTCAATGCCGGTGTCCGACCAGTGCTGGTCGCCGGTGAGCTGAATTTCCTGCGAGATGCGCCGCGCGCCGGCCGAGGCGTCGGTCTGCTCGGGTGGTGCGCCTTCGCGAACGAGCTGCGCCGCGACTGAAAAGGGAATCAGGGCAAAGACAAGACCAAAACAGAATCGAGGCCAGTGACGAATCATCTTGTGCATTGGAAGCCGACCATCCTGTGGAGATATGGCCGCAACTCCAGAGTAAGCGGATGCCGGAGCCGGATGCAAGAGTTGTCCCAAGGTGCCGAAGTCACAGGGTCTTGGC
>JBGOWC010000200.1:0-4607 GCA_041478415.1 Terriglobia bacterium | reverse complement strand
CCTTTCCCGCCGGGCAAATTGAGAGCAAATTCGGGGGTCTAAGCGGAGGATGCTAACACGAACTTTGTAGGAAGACTGACGCTCTATCCTGCTGAACTTCGAGCGCCCCGACATTCCTCAATTCCAAAGCATTTTGCACAATCTATCGGAGGCTCCTTAGCATCGCCTGCAAAGTTCACGAGCCTGCGTCCATGGGGGCGGATCGAGCGGCCCTGGTTTCGCAAGGGCGAGGCGCTGCAAGAAGAGCTCTCTTCCGGCTGAAGGAATCCTCGTGCGTGAATTCTATTTCAGGTATGTCGTTAGCCAGTCGAAAAACGTCTTGTACCAGAACTGGCTGTTCTGCGGTTTCAATATCCAGTGGCCTTCGTCAGGGAAGACGACGAGCTTCGACGGCACTCCCTGGCGCTGGAGTGCGGAGAACAATTCCAGGCTCTGTGTGTACGGGACGCGGTAGTCGCGCTCGCCTGCAATCACCAGCGTCGGCGTCCTAAACTTGCCGAGCTCACCGGCATAGGTGACCGCGGCCCATTTGCGATAGCCCTCCGGATTCGACCACGGCGTGCCCTGCAAGTCGTGCTCTACGAACCACAACTCCTCGGTCGCATACATGGAGACATTGTCGTACACGCTGGCGTGGCTGACGATGGCCTTGAAGCGCCCCGTGTGCGTCGCCATCCAGTCGGCCATGTAGCCGCCGTATGATCCGCCCGCCGCGGCCATCCGCGCGCCGTCCACAAATGCATATTTTCCGAGCGCGTAGTCCACGCCCTTCATCACATCTTCGTACGCCTTCCCGCCCCAGTCGTTCGTGATTTCGTCGGTGAATTTCTGCCCGTAGCCGGTGGACCCGCGCCGGTTGATCATCAGCGTGACGTATCCCCCGCCGGAAAAAACCTGCGCGTTCCACCGGTAGCCCCACGCATTGCTCCACATCGTTTGCGGCCCGCCGTGCAGCAGCACCAGCAGCGGATACTTCTTCGTTGCATCGAATTTCGGCGGCCGGATCAGCATCGCCTGTACGCGCGTTCCCCCCGCCCCGGAAAACCAAAACGTTTCCGGCGCGTTCATCTCCAGTTGTGAGAGCAGCGCCTCGTTGTGATGCGTGAGCTGCCGCACGCCGCTGCCGTCGCTCGACGCGACGAACACTTCCGCCGGCATCGTCAGGCTCGTCCGCGTGAACGCCATCGTCCGTCCGTCGCTGCTCAGAGTCACGCTGCCGTTCAATCCTTCGGCGACGATCTTTTTCGACGTCGCGCCTGCAGCCGCCTGCACTGCGTAGATCGGCGCAAGTGTTTCGTCTTCGGCGTGGAAGTAAATCGTCTTACTGTCTGCCGACCAGCCGATCCCCTCCACGCTGCGGTCGAATTTTTCCGAAACGCTTCCGATTTTTCCGGTCTGCCGGTCGTAGAGCATCAATTGCCAGCGGTCGGCTTCATATCCGGCCGTGAGTTGCGCGTGATAGGCGATGAATCGCCCGTCCGGGGAATACACCGGGTTTCCGTCGAAACCCTGCTGCGTCGTGATGCGCTTCGGCTCGCCGCCCGCAACCGTCACCGTGAACAGATCGCCGTTCGTGCTGATCGCTTCCACCTTGTCCGCTACCGCGGTGAAGCAAATCTCCTTGCTGTCCGGCGAAAAATTGATATCCTCCGGCCCGCTGCGCTCATCCGGCGGCACGTCGTAGTCAGCCCCGGCCGTCAAATCGCGCGGCGTTGTGCTTCCATCCACGGCCGCCACAAATAAGTGACCGCGCTTGCCCTCGTTCCAGTGCGTCCAGTGCCGGTAGAGCAAATGCTCCGCCACGTGGGCCTTGACCTTATTTTTTTCTTTGTCCGCGTCGCGCGCGCTGTTGCACGTGTCGTCTTTGCAGTCGGGATAAACCGACGACGTGAACGCAATCGTCTTCCCATCGGGCGACCATTTCACGATGTCCGCGCCGGTGGAGAGATGCGTGAATTGGTTCGCCTCGCCGCCGTCCATGAAGAGCAAGAAGACTTGCGAATCGCCGCCGCGTGAAGAGAGAAACGCCAGCCGCTTGCCGTCCGGCGACCAGGCCGGAGAGGAGTCGTGTCCGCTCCGCGTGAGCTGGATCGCCGCTCCGCCGGACATCGAAACGACCCAGATATTGCTCGCGTTCCGATTCGCATCCATGTCCGGCGTCGCCACGGTGTACGCCACCGACTTGCCATCGGGCGAAATCTGCGCCTCGCTGACGCGCTGCATGCGGATCAAATCGTCAAACGTTACCGGCCGCTTTGGCGTCTCCTGCGCGCGCAGTCCCCCGCACAAGCACGCCGCCATCGCGCCGCCTGCCGCCATACGAACCATCTTTTCGAATCCGCGCATTCTTCGCTCCTCCCGTTTGAATCCTCTTCGATCAGCGACTTCCGCTTTTTTCGTGCACCAGTTCGCCGCCGACATAAGTCATAAGCACAACGACATCCTTCAATTCATCCGCAGGCACGCTGAGCACATCGCGGTCCACCACGATGAAATCGGCCAGCTTCCCCGGTTCGAGCGAGCCCTTCTCTTTCTCCTCGAACCCATCGTATGCGCCGTTCCGCGTATAGAGCCGTAGCGCCTCGCGCACATTGATGCGTTCTTCCGGCGCCAGCACTTGCCCCGTCAGCGCTTCTTTTCGCGCTACCGCGGACCAGATTCCCCACCATGGGCTGATGGGCGTCACGTCCACGTCCGAACCTGCCGCCTCGACCACTCCGTTTTCAAGATACGACTTCGCCGGATACGACCACCGCGTTCTCTCGGCTCCGTATCTCGCAAAGTAGCTCCCGATCCAATAGATGAATGCGGGATTGCCGTCAGCGATCACGCCTAGCTCGCGCATCCGCTTTTGAATCGTGGGCGTTGCAATTCCGCAATGCGCAATCCGAAAGCGCGCATCCTTAAGTTTTAATTCGCGGATCGTCGCTGCGTACGAATCGAGCACCTGATCGATCGCGCGGTCGCCGATCGCGTGCGTCACCAGTTGCCATCCCGCGCCTGCCAGCAGCCGGTGCGCCTTCTGCATGTCTTCCGATTTCCAGACCAGCAGCCCCAGCGGATTCGCTTCGCCTTTCAGTTCCGGCGGATAGATCGCAATCGTCCGCGCGCCCATTCCTCCGTCGGCAAACATTTTTACGGCGCCCAGCTTCAGCCAATCGTCTCCGAACCCCGTGTAGAGTCCAGTCGCGGCCAGGTGCTCGGCATCGGCCACCGAAGACACCAGCGGCACCATCTGCACGCGCACTTTCAGCCAGCCGCGCCTTCGCGCTTCTTGATACGCCCTCATGCCCTCCGGATCGAGAGAAATATTGTGAATGGTCGTGAGTCCGGTCGCGAGCGCGCTCTCCGAAACGACTTTCACCGCTTCCACCGCGCGGTCGGGAGGCGCCGGCGGCAAAAGCCGCGCCACCAGCCCCATCGCGCTGTCTTTCAAAATACCCGTCGGCTCGCCTGCCGCATCGTGCTCGATTTCGCCGCCTTGCGGATCTTTGGTCGCGCGCGTCACGCTCGCCAATCTCAGCGCGGCACTGTTCACAATTGCCAGGTGTCCGGTGCGATGTCCCAAATAGACCGGATTGTTCGGCGCAACGGCGTCCAAATCCGCGCGCGTCAGGTAGCGCCGTTCGGCCAGCTTGTCTTGATCCCAGCCGAAGCCCGTGAGCCATTCTCCCGGCTTCGCCGTCTGCGCTCGCGTTCGCACGCGCTCCACGATCTCGGCGATGGACTTGACGCTCTGATAGCCGATCTCAACCTGCGCGCCCAGCGAGGTCATGGCCCATTCGAGCGCGTGGGTGTGCACGTCGATCAGCCCGGGCAGCACGGTCCGTCCATCGAGGTCGAGCACCTTCGTGCGAGGAGACGCACAACTCGCAAGCGCCTCATCCGCTCCAACGGCCAAAATCTTGCCATCGCGAACGGCCATCGCCTCCGCGACCCCGCCTGCGTCGTTCATCGTCACGATCTTCCCGTGCCGCAAAAGGAGATCGGCGTCCGCGCACTGCGCCACGCAGCGCGCAGACGCACAACACAACGCGGCAATCAGCGCAAGAATCGAAACGAGTGGGCGTCGCAAGGGACACTTCCTTTTCACGGGGAATCTTGGCCGGGAAACCGTTCGACGACGGCCAGCATGATGGCACGATCCGCCGTTGCTGCCAAGCGCGCCGGTGATTCTTACGAGTTCTTCGGCAGAGGCACGCCCACGGCCCAGATGTACCCGTCGGGATCGGCCAACATCACGTCGCGCCAGCCGTGCGGAAAATCCGCCGCAGGCTGGATGATGTTCGTACCCGCGGCTTTGGCGCGAGCTTCCACTGCGTCTGGGTCAACCCCCATTACGCGCAGCTCCGCGCCCGTGCCACGCAGGCCTCTCTCCTGCAATCGCGAATACAGTGGATGGTGATCGTAGGTGTGGTCCGCGTGCAGCATGAATTCCACCCCCGCAAGGTTGAGCGCCGCGAAGTCCGCATCGGAATAGTGTGCCGTTGCGCCCAGCACCTGGGTATAGAAGGGAAGCGACCGCCCGATGTCGCGCACCAGCAGATTCAGCGAGAATTTCGGCAGTGCTCGGCCGTATTCTTCCGTGGGCATCCATGCTTCCCCGG
>JBGOWC010000036.1:0-10374 GCA_041478415.1 Terriglobia bacterium | reverse complement strand
GTATTGCCGCAGGCGATCGCATACGGCAGAAACCAGAACGGAATCATGGCCGGAAAATTGAAAGGCGTGATCGCGGCAACAACGCCGAGAGGCTGGCGGATCAAGATCTCGTCCACGCCGGGAGTCACGTCCTCGCTGTTGTAGCCCTGCATCATCATGGGGATGCCGCAGGCGACCTCGACATTTTCGATGCCGCGGCGCAGCTCGGCCTTGGCCTCGGCAAATGTCTTGCCGTTTTCGACGGTGATGAGGCGTGACAGCTCATCGAGATGCTCTTCGAGGAGGTTTTTCAGCTTGAAGAGATACTGAATGCGCTCCCCCGGCGGCGTGCGGCGCCACGCGGGAAACGCCGCGGCGGCGGCTTGGACGGCGGCATCCACGTCCGCGGGCGCGGAGAGCGGCGTGCGCGCAAGGATTTCGGACGTGGCCGGATTCGTCACATCGTGGAATTCCGTGGCGTTGGACCGCTGCCAGCTTCCACCGATGTAATTTTGCAGTTCCGGCGCCTGTGTGGACACAGAGCTGCTCATGGATAGCTCCCGGGGCCGTGCGGAGGTAACAATGGGGAGCGCGGCACCCCAAAAAGACATTTCAACTGCGTTAGATTACCAAAAAAGTGTAAGGTCTGGATACGAATCCAGAGCAGGGTCTTCCTCATCCGATGGACAAGATGCGACACGCTGAAACTCCCGCGAACGAAGCTGCCTGTCCGGTCTGCCGGAGGTCTTCGACAGCCGAAGTGCTTGCCGAGGCGCGCTGGTATCCGTTCTGGGAGAGGGCGGACGGCGGCTGCCCTGCCTGCGTGCAGCAGCATTTGCTGGAAACACTGCTCTCTCAAGGGCACGCAGCGCTGCATGACAGCATTCAGGCGCATTGGCCGCTGGACGCGGAAGGCGCGTTCGGCGCGCTGCCGACGCCGCTGCGGCTGCATGCCGAACCAAGGTTTCACGGCTGCGGGGTGACGATTGCACTCCTTGACGCGGGCTTCTATCCGCATCCGGACCTGGTCCTCCGCGCAAGGTCCACGACGGTAACGGCGGGCTCAACAGTGTCGTGAGAATCTGAATCCGCGCGTAAATCTTAACTTGTTCGAGGAATTTCCGTTTCTTGCCAATTGCGCTGGATGTGAAGCCCAAGCCATATCATGGCCGTGAGCATGCCAAGCCAACCGAGCGCGCCGGTGATGCCGCCAATCTGCTGGTCTCGCGCCAACAGCCCCCACTCTCCGAAGAGAATCTCCCAATCGTGTTCCCCCGCGCCGACGAGCGGGAGGCCTTGCGCGCGGGCATCCGCCATGTACGTGCCGATATACAGAAAATTCTCGAAGAACCAGAAACCGCAGAAAGCGAACCCTGAAGTCTCGCGCTTTTGCCAGAAATAGGCCCCGCAGAGAAATGGCACGAGGAGTTCGCCGAACGTGCCTCCGAGAATCATGAGCAGGTAGCCGAACCAACTGAAGAAGAAGTGGCCGGCTTCGTGGAAAATGAGATTGACGTAGTCGAGGAAGAGGAATCCGCCGCGATCGGCCGCGGCATAGATCAGGAATAAGCTGTAAAAGCCGAGCCAGGCAATTCCCGCTCCGCGCGAGACCCGCTGCCATCCTCCAAAGTGTTCATCCAGAAAGGCCACGACCCGAGCGTAACAACCACGAAGCCGGGACGAAAGCCCTCAGGGCTTGGCTGTTTCCGAATCAGCGAGCTCCACGACGTGGCCGTCCGGGTCGCGGGCGAGCACGGCGTGCGCGAAGCCGAGGCGGTCATCCGGCAGTGAAATCTCTCCGCTGGAAACTAGGCATGGCGCTGTTTCGCTTCGCCGCGAAATTGACCAAAACGCCCGGAGATATCGCGAAGGAAGACGTCGAGGCGGTCCGAAAGGCGGGCTGGAACGACGAAGCAATCTACGAGACGGTCATGACCGTCGCGGTCATGGGTCTCTTCAATCGCGTCTCGCTGGGTTTGGGGCTCGTCGCCGACTTTTAGCAACTACGCGCGGCAGTAGTTCTCTCAGGCCGCGTGCGCGTTTGAAATCTGCACCAGGTGCGTCTTCCCCGCTACGGCGCCAAAATCCAAAACATCCATCGGACAAACGCTGACGCAAATCCCGCAACCGATGCAGGACGAATTGGCGTTGGTGATGGGCTCCTGTTTCAGCGCGAACTGCATGACGGGAATTCCCACCTGGCAATTCCGCGAACACTCCATGCACCCGATGCACTTGTCGTTGGCGTTGATGGCGAACCGGCTGACGCGGAGCTTCGTGTAAGCGGAACTGAAGATGTGCATCAGTTTTGCAAGCGGGCACCAGTAGCGGCACCACACTTTTCCACCGAGAAACGGATAAAGCGTCACCGGCAAAATGCCGACGAGCCAGATGTCCGCATAGAGATGATAAATGTCCAGGCCCCACATCGCTGGATGCCGCAGAAACGCAAACGTGTCGCGCAGGAGCATCGCCCCGGTCACGAGCGCCGCAAAAATCAGCACGATTTTGTTCATCCATTCGAGGCGAATGCTGGTGTCGCCCTTCGGCGCAAGGTGGCGCCACTGATCGCCGAACGTCTCGGCCAGGCCGCCGCACCCGCAAATCCACGAGCAATAGCGCTTGCCCTGGAAAAGAGCCAGGAGCGGGATGATGATGAACGTGAGGACCACGCCCCAGACGAGCCAAATCTTGTGCGGGTCGTAAAAGAACGTGTAGAAGAAAAGCGGCCAGGCGTAAACGATGCCGTAGCTGCGCCAGGCCTGTCCTGCGAACTGGGGATCGTGCGCGAGCTGCGCGCCGACCCACTGATACTTGATCGCCCACTGAAACAAGAACTCCGGAATCAGGAAAAAGAAAATCCACTGGAAACTGAGCAGGCTGACATAGCGCCAAATCTGAAACTTGTCCTTGCGGTCCAGTCCCCACCGCTTCAACGCTTGAATTCCGAACGCTGTCATCAAAAGCGTGTAGAGAACCGTGTACCAAAAGCTCGCCGGCCTGCCCATTAAAGAGGTCGCCTTGTAGCCCCACCCGCGGTACGGCCAGAATTCCGAGCCCGCACCGGGCGATTTGATTCCGTAAACGGAATAGCAGGCGAGAAAGGAAATCGCCAGCCACGCGTAGCGGTCTCCGCGCGTCCCAAACACGATCAGCCCGCCAAAGCTGAGCGCAGCGATTAGGGCGCCGAATAGGCTCGGCACGCGTTCGAGCGCGACGCCGGCTACGGTCGTTGCGTGGCCGCCGAGAAACCATAGTCCGAGAAATGTGGTGAACGCCAGCGCCGCGGCGCGCCAAAAGTTTCCCTCCCACTCGTTTTCGAGCTTGATGCCCAGCGACTTCAGAAATTTCACCGGCAATTCAGCGCCAACCAGCACGAATGCGTGGTCCATCGGGACGGCGCGGCGCTCCTTCTGACCGTTACGATTGGTCTCGATGACTGCTTCGCGCGCTTTGAATTCTTTCGCACCCGAGCTCAGCAAGACCTCGATTTTCTTCTCGGCCACGGCTGCGTCGAGCTTTCGCCGATTGTCTTTGAACGCCAGGGGAAAATCAGTGTCGCGGTGGCACAAACGGACTCGATTCTGCTCGGACAGAACGAGCGCCGCCTCGATTGCGCTGTTCCCGCCGCCGACGACAAGAATGTCTTCGTTCTTGTAGTGCCGAGGACTGTAAAGGCGGTGATAGACGCGCTCCTGGTCTTCTCCGGGCACGCCCAGTTTCCGGGGATTCCCTCGCTGGCCTGTAGCCAGGATGATGCGGCGCGCGCGATATTCGGTCTTTGCGCTCTTGACGCGGAAGGTGCCATCCTTCTGCCGTTCGAGCGACTTGAGCTCTTCTTCCGTGCGCACATCGACGTGGTTTTCCGCGACGATCTGGTTCCAGCGCGCGATGAGATCTTCCTTGCGAGCGCCGTCGAGCCACAGCTTGCCCTTCGGCGGCTTGGTATCGGGCTCCGCATAGACCCACTTCATCTCCGGAAAATTCTCGATGGTGTTGGCGATCTTCTCTTTTTCGAGCACCACCGTGCGCATGCCCTTTTCTTGCGCCGCGAGGGCTGCGTTCAGTCCGGCAGCGCCGCCGCCGACAACCAGCACATCATAAATGGCCGGGTCGGAGCCGCGCGCGTCGGGTTTTCCCGCGATGTGCTCGATGACCTCGAATCCCTGCGCCATCGCCAGCTTGATGACCGGCGCACCCGCGAGATCGCCGATGATGTACAGGCCCGTGATGTTGCTTTCGTTGTTGGCGCGAAGGACGGGGCGCCGCGAAGGCATGCCCCCGCTCGAGAGAATTTTTTCAATCTGTTCCTGTGCTTTGCGAAAGAGCATCAGACTCCCAGCCGTAAAATGGGTCTTCCGCGCGACTCTCGGCCAGCTCAGGCCGAAGGCAGCCCGGCGCGCGTGACTTCCGATTCCATCGCGGGTTTCAGCGCCGTGCCACAGCCCGCGCATGCGTGCGCCGAGGGGTGATTCAGGTCGCCGCACTTCACGCAGGCCACCGGCGCATAGGTCGAGGAAATCTTATGCAGCCCCGCCGGGATTCCCGCCGGCGCCGTGGCGAGTCCCGCAGGCCGGAACAGCAGAACCGCAAAGGCGACGACGTTGAGCAGCAGACCGGCGAGAAACCACGTCCACGCCGGCAAACCCTTGTGCAGCGCCCGATGGGCACACAGCGCGGCAAAAATCAGCCCCAGCAGGACGTAACACCCAAAAAGAAACCATCCGGGAGAAAGCCCCGTCTGGCGCGACGCGGCCTGCAAGAAAGCTCCAGACGGCTCCAGACTCCCCAGGAGGCGCTGAAGCTGTCCGCCGAGGTCCTGCTCCATCTCCAACAGATGAAGGGGCATGCGGTGCCCATTCACCTCATAGACGGGGTCATGCATGCCAATCGCGTGACCACACTGCAGGCAGATGTCGCCTGGTTTGGCTGGGACGCGCATGGCCACTGTGTGGTTGTAAAGTACAACCGAATCCGGCGGCGTATTGGCCTTTGATTGTGCACCAGCGGCTTCCACCCCTGGGTTTTGCGGAAGGAGTGCCAGCCCAAGAGTCGCGCCGGACGTTAGAAGAACGACCGCAAGGAAAAATATCGAGCGGAGCGTGGCATGGAATTGATAGACCATGGGCGGTCGGTTTGAACACGTCATTGGATGTGTCCCCGAGACCCACGATTCAGAAATTCCGCGCCGCCCATGAAACTACCTCCGGACCGCTGCCAGCGCCTGGTAGGCCGCTCCGAGCAGCGGCGCGGACTCATTCAGCACCACGGACACCGGGATATTGCTCATCAAACTTTCAAATTTCCACTTGTCCCTGAAGTTCTTGATAAAAGTCCCGTCTTTGATTTTGTCTATGATTTTGACCGCGATTCCCCCGGCGACGTACACGCCGCCCAGGGCGAGCACTTTCAGCGCAAGGTTGCCGGCCTCCGCACCGTAAATCTCGGTCCAGAGATCGAGCGTGGCCACGCAGACTGGGCAGGATTTCCCCAGTCCGAGTTTTGTAATTTCCGGCGCAGGATCTCCCGCCGGGTCGTCGAAGGAGGCGTGGCGCACGCCGGGATTTAGAAACTCATGCAATGTCTTGAAGCCGCGGCCGGAGAGAATCAATTCCCAACTCACCTGCGGGTAGCGCTGTTTCATGAAGCGCAAGAGCTCGATCTGCTGTTCGGTGCGCGGAGCGAAGTCCGTATGCCCGCCTTCGCTGGGTCCCACGCGATAGCGCGCGCCGTCCCAGAAGAGAATTGCCTCTCCAAGGCCGGTCCCGGCGGCAAGCAGAGCTTTGGCGGCGCCGGGTTCGGGCTTGCCTGCGTTGAGCACAAGAAAATCTTGAGGAGAAAGATGCGCGATGCTGTGCGCCGTGGCTCCAAGGTCGTTCAAAAGGACGACGCTCGCAAGGCCCAGCTTTTGCGCCAGCGCAGCGCCGTCCACCGTCCAGGGCAAATTCGTCGCCTTGACGTGATTGTGCACCACCGGGCCCGCCACGCCGAAACCCGCCGAAATCACCTTGTCACTCGAACAATACGATTCCGCTTGTTTGGTGAAGTCACCGACGAGCAGGTCGAACTGGGCGTAGTTCTTGCTCGGGAAGCGCTGCTGAAGGATTGGCGTAAGCCGCCCGTCCTTTTCAGCGAAGAGCGCGAGATTGCACTTCGTGCCGCCAACGTCGCCCGCAAGAATCACGCTTCCCCCTTATTTCATTCTGCCGAGTGTCCGAGCATCCCTCAAGGCGTGTGCCAGCGGTGCCCCTCCCGATCGAGCAGGACATCCGACTCCTTCGGTCCCCAGGTTCCCGCCGGATAGCTGGGCACGACCGCGCTCTTGGCGGCGCTCCAGACATCGAGGATGGGGTCCACCAGCGTCCACGCGGCTTCCACGCTGTCGCCGCGGTCAAACAGAGTGGCGTCTCCGCGGAGACAGTCGTTCAGCAGCGTGGCGTAAGCGCTGCGCGAGGATTCGCCGAACCCTTCGCGATAGCTGAAGTTCATCGTGACGTTGCCGATGCGCATTTCGGTTCCCGGCCGCTTTGCCCCGAACGAAATCGAGATGCCCTCATCCGGCTGGATATTCAGCACCAGCCGGTTTGGTTCGATCTCCCGTCCGCGAAACACGATGTGCGGCGCGCGGCGAAACTGAATGACGATCTCCGTGCTTCGCTTGGCGAGCCGCTTCCCGGTGCGCAGATAGAAGGGCACGCCGGCCCAGCGCCAATTGTCAATGAGGAGTTTGGCGGCTACGAACGTCTCCGTGCGCGAATTCGGACTCACGCCGGGCTCCGCGCGGTACCCGGCCATCGCCTTGCCGTCCGCCTGCCCCGGGCCATACTGCCCGCGCACGGCCGACTGCGCGACCATCTCCAGATTGAACGGCCTGATGGATTGCAGCACCTTGATTTTTTCGTTGCGCACGGAGTTCGCATCAAACGATGCCGGAGGCTCGATCGCCGTGAGGCAGGAGAGCTGCAGCACGTGGCTCTGGATCATGTCGCGCAGGGCCCCGGCAGTTTCATAGAATCCGCCGCGCCGTTCGACCCCCAGCGTTTCCGCCGCCGTGATCTGCACGTGGTCCACATAGTTGCGGTTCCACAGCGGCTCGAATATGCCGTTGCCGAATCGCAGGACCAGAAGATTCTGCACCGTGTCTTTGCCGAGGTAGTGGTCAATCCGGTAGACCTGATGCTCTTCAAAAACATTCAGGACGATCTGATTCAGCTCGCGCGCCGAAGTCAGGTCCCTTCCAAATGGCTTTTCGATGATGATGCGTACCCACGAATTCGGTGTAGCAGGCCGCGCCAGCCCCGCTCGGCCGAGTTGCTCGACGATGTCGGGATAGACCTCCGGCGGCGTCGAGAGATAGAAGAGACGATTGCCTCCGAGCTTTTTCTCGGCATCGAGATCGGCCAGACGCTTCGCCAGACGGGCGTAGGATTCCTGGTCGCCGTATTCGCCCGCCGAATAGCAGAGGTTTGAGGCGAATTCCTTCCAGCGGGCGTCATCAATCGGACCCACTTCGGAAATGCTCTTGGCCGCTTCCGTCGCGCTGGCCCGGAACGCCTCGTCCGTCATTGGCGTGCGCGCGAACCCGATCAGGGCGTAGCGCGACGCCAGCGAATTGTGCGACGCCAGATCGTACAGGGCTGGTATGACTTTGCGCCGCGCCAGATCTCCCGATGCGCCGAAGAGAACGACCGCGCAGGGATCGGCCGGCGGAGCAGCTTGCCCGGCATCCTGATGGCTCGTATCCATACCCATCCCTTCACCTCTGTCGTGAGTAGTCGGCCCTGCCTTCGCTACCGGCGCGGAATCTCCACGCCGAGCCGGCCCAGTTCGGTTCGCAGTTGCTCGGCGTTCTGATAGTGAATCACGTTTAGGCCCAGGCAGCGCGGGCTTTCCAGATTGAGCGGCCGGTCGTCAATAAACACGCATTCTTCCGGCGGCCGCTGGGTCACCTGCAGCGCAACCCGGAAAATCGTCGGGTCCGGTTTGCGCGACCCCACATAGCAGGAACTGAAGAATACCTCGAAGTCCTTCCGAAGGTGAAAAGCCTCAATGCGATACTGGTTGAGTTCCAGCGGCTCGTTGTTGATGGCGGCGATGAAATATTTTCCGGTGGCGGCGGTCTGGCTCAGAATGGCGCGCGGCTCCGGATACTCTTTCGATTGCGCGAACATGAACGCGGTGAACTCCTCGCGCGTGAACCGCCGCGGGCGGTAAAAAAGCGTCCGATCGAGATATTCGTCGAGAGTGGCATGGCCGCTGTCGAAGGCGGGAAAGGCCAACTCGTGACGATCCTGGTATTCCTCCCAATCGAGATGAAAAATGCTCGCCGCCTCCTTCCGCGAGACGCGGTCCCAGCCGTTCGTCAATATGACCCCTCCGATGTCCCAGAACAGCGTTGTGATCTCAGCCACGAGTCAGCATCCTCCTGCGAAATTCGCGCCGCGCGAATCCATCTAGCGTCGAGCCCTGCGCACATGCGCCAGCGCTCGCTCCACCACTCTCTCAAGCTGTGCCAATCCCTGCTCTGCCCCTTCCAGGAAATGCAGCCGAAGCACGGGTTTCTCGTGTTTTCCAAGAGCTGCCAGATCACCCAGCGCCTGTGCCATCTGGAACTGGCCAAACGTGTACCCGGCTCCGGGAATCGGAATATCTTCGGCATGCGCGGCGGTCAACATCAGAAACCTGCCAATGGCCGGTCCCCCTTTATACAACTGTCCGAGGGAGGATAAGTAGCGCGGACCGAAGCTCACGCGCACGGTGATGCCAAGATCACGCGCCAGGTGTTTTCGGAGTGAGTGCAGTTTTGCCCCCATATTGGAATTCGACGGCAGGAAGGCGAGGAGCGCCAGGTAGTCTTCATCGCGGCAGGCCTCGAAAAAGGTTTGCAAAGCGTCGGCCAGGTTGAGTGTTGAAATTTCATGGCGTGTCGGCCCCTCCGCGTACAGCTCGATCCCGGCTTCGGAAATACGCGGCGTGGCGGAAGGCATCCCGCCCTTGCCCTGCAAGCCTTCCAGCAACTGGACTGTTCTTGCTTCGCTTTCGCGCGCTTCCGGCTCTTCAAAGGGATTGACTTCGAGGAGCATGGAAACCATCACGGTGGCCACTTCCCATTTGAAGAATTCAGCGCCAAGTTCGAGAGGCGAGTCGAGCACGGACTCGACCAGGGGTCGTCCGGAGTCCTTCGCTTGCGCTGCGGCGCGATCCATCTCTGGAGCTTCCTCTCCCGCGAGCCGCAGCAAAACCGTGATGGCGCCCGTGGCGGCGGGAAAGAGTTCCCCGTCTGCTTCTCCAGCATCCGGCAAGATGCCGCGGCCCTGTTTGCCCGTGCTCGCCGCGATAAGCTGTTCGATGCGGTCACTCAAACAGGCGATTCTTGAACTGCTGAGGAGCGTGAGCCTGCCTACTCCCTCGTTGCAGCCCGCGGCGAGGAGCGCGGCGAGCGCCAGCGCCGGATTCCGTTCGGGGGGCGATCCGGGACCGCAGGCCCGGTGCATCGCCTCTCCCGCGGCGACGAATCCCTCGAGATCCAATCCCCAGAGCGCCGCCCGGACGAGCGCAAAGTGAGAGAAGACCGCGTAACGCCCGCCGAGTCCATGCGGGTCCAGAAATCTCTTGCGAAAACCGTACGCGCCGGCGAGGACATCCAGATACGAGCCTTCTTCTGCAATCGCCGCAAAGTGTTCTCCGGGATTCGGCACGCGCGCCGTTTTCAAACGGTCGAGAAAATAGAGAAAATGAATGTGCGTCTCGATGGACTTTCCGGAACTGCCCGCTACCAGGAAAAGTGCCTTGCGCAAATCAATGGTCTCGTCAACCGCCCGAACACACGCCGGATCGGTGCTGTCGAGAGCGAAAAATCTTCGTCCGGCCGGAATGGGAAAGGCTTTGGCGACGACCTCCGGAGCGGCAAGCGGGATGCTGAATCCAAGATTGACGATGTCGCACAAGCCGTCTCTCTCGATTTCAGCCGCGAATGTGGTGAGTTCGGTTAGTTTCGTCTTCATCCGCACCGGCAGGTCGAGCCACCCGAATACGCTCTCGGCAAGAAGTTTTTTCTGCCTGGTTTCGGGCCACAGCGAAGAATCTTTCGCCCACAGTCTCGAGGGGACGCCGTCTGCGACCAGGGCATCAAACTCCCGGCGAAAAGCGGAGTCAAGCATTCCTGGAGCGATGGTCTGGGCGGGGATCGCCAATCTGGTCTCCGGGGTTGAGCCGCAAACTACCGGAATTGTTTTCTCAGAATCGGCCCTCCTGCGCAAGCCTGGACACCGCGGAAAACCATGTGGTGTGGATCTCGCAGCGCCCCGAGCTAGGAATTTCCCCGGAGATGCAGTATGTTCGAAGTTCTACCGATCCTGGGAGGATAGTATGGCAAACGATTCGTGCGGACCGACG
>JBGOWC010000153.1:0-5646 GCA_041478415.1 Terriglobia bacterium | reverse complement strand
GCCCGGCATTTGAGCAGCTCACCAAATCTCTTGACGCTCTTCGCGCTGCCGACTTTCCCGTTCGCGGTATCCACCAAGGCGTACGCACGGTCGCCCCTCAATCCGCTCGCGGTCACATCCACGGTGTTGAGTTCTTCGCCCGCCATGGACTTCACGGGATAGCGCCACAGGGAGGAAATCGTGAAGGCGTTCATGAGCGGATTCTATCCAAAATAGGTGGGCTAGGGTAGCCCGACAGCATGCAAGGAAATTGCCCGAGCTTGGTCGCGCGACTTGCACCACAGCTTATTCGCTCGGCCGTGGAGCCGACTTATCGGGAACTGACCCTCTACCCGCTGCTGGATAGAGGGTCAGTTTGGATCCCCCTATTTTCCGGTAAGACCAACCACTCTTCCAAGCGGACCGACATCAGGAGCCCAAAGCGCTAGAGCATAACCTCCGAGCGGGCGACCACTCCTCCAGAATCTTCGGATCCGTTGCACACCGATGAACGGGGAACTCCGGGTTGTTACATTTAAGCGTTGCCTGTTGCATAGCGATTGAGATTCATTGGTGCGAGCAGGCCGGGTTTGGCTGGCCGGCTTGATTGTTTCGGCTTTATTGACAAAAACTTTCAGGATAGAATGGGCCCACTATACCAGAGGTTAGTGGAATGGGCCTTTCGGCCGGAGCACGGCTTGGGCCATACGAAATCCAGGCGCTCATCGGCGCCGGCGGCATGGGGGAGGTGTATCGTGCCAGGGACACGAAGCTCCGCCGCGACGTGGCCATCAAGATCCTGCCTGAGGTCTTCACCAGCGATCCGGAACGCTTGGCTCGTTTTGAGCGCGAAGCGCAGTTGCTCGCGGCATTGAATCATCCACATATCGGAGCCATCTACGGTGTCGAGGATGCAGGAAGCGTTCACGCGCTCGTGCTCGAGCTCGTGGAGGGCGATACGCTCGCGGAGCGGCTGCGCCGAGGATCACTACCCGTTGCCGATGCTCTCGCAATCGCGCACCAGATCGCGGACGCGCTCGAAGCAGCGCACGAGAAGGGTATCGTCCACCGTGATTTGAAACCAGCCAACGTGAAAATTACGCCCGACGGCAAGGTGAAAGTGCTCGACTTCGGGCTGGCAAAAGCGGTGGTCAGCAGCGCGACCGGACCGGATCTCTCACAATCGCCAACGGTGACCGTGAGTGGCACCTCCGCAGGCGCGATTCTCGGCACAGTCGCCTACATGAGTCCGGAGCAGGCGCGCGGCAAGACCGTCGATAAACGAACCGATATCTGGGCCTACGGGTGCGTGCTTTACGAGATGTTCACTGGCCGTAAGGCGTTTGCAGGCGAGACTGCATCGGATACTATCGCGTCGATTCTCGAGCGCGAGCCCGATTGGACGAAGCTGCCCGCAGCAGCGCCCGCGCACGTGCCGCGCCTCCTGCGGCGTTGTCTCGAAAAAGATCCCCACCGCCGATTGCGCGACATCGGTGACGCACGCCTGGAACTGGACGACGCGCTCTCCAGTCCAGCGCAAGCTGACTTGCAGAAGCCTGCCGTAATGACACGGCGCATGGCGATGAGCGCATTAGCGGGAGCAACAGCGGGCGCCGCCATGGGTGTCTTCGCAATCAGCAGGTATCGCAGCGCCATGCCCCGCAATCTGACGCGGTTCTCCTTCGCGGTACCTGAGGGAGAGTTCCGTGCCAGCTTCAACAGGCGCGTGGCCATTTCGCCGGACGGGACGCACCTCGCCTTCAACACCGTGGGCCCGGGTGTGGAGGCCTTCTACACGCGATCCCTCAACGAACTGGAATCGAAGCGGGTCAAGGACGTTGCTGGCGGCGGGCCGTTCTTTTCTCCAGACAGCCGGTGGCTCGCGTTTATTCTGACAAACGCAAATAGGGCCGTCGGGATACGCAAACTGGCCATGAGTGGCGGTGCGCCGGTCACTGTTTGCGCTGCTGATAGCTACCTCGGGGGTACCTGGGCAGATGGCGACACGATCTATTTTGTCCCGGAGTTGCCCGGGGGCGTTGTAAGTGTTCCGGCCGCAGGCGGGCAGCCAAAGGAAATTGTCAAAATTGACTTCGACAAAGGCGAGCGCCAGCATAGGTACCCATGCGCACTTCCCGGAGGCAAAGCCGTGATGTTCACCACGGCTACCGCGGACATCGCAACTTTCGACGAGGCCCATATCGTAGCCTTTTCGCCGGAAACCGGGCGGAAGAAAGTTCTGGTAGAAGGCGGTACACACCCGCGCTATTCGCCATCCGGCCATCTTTTGTACGCCCATGATTCAAAGATTTTTGCCATTCGCTTCGACGCGAGACACCTGGAGACGATCGGCCAGCCGTTCCCTGTTCTGGAGGGCGTGCTAATGAGCCGGAACACCGGCGCGGCCAACTATGACGTCTCGGCCAGCGGAGATCTTGCCTATATTCCCGGGATTTGCGACGGAGGCGCCAGGACGCTCGTGTGGGTGGATCGAAACGGTAAGGCCGAACCGGTGCCGTTGGCGGCGAAGAGTTACCTTCATCCGCGCCTCTCGCCCGATGATCGCCGGCTCGCGATCGAGATCGAAGGACCCAGCCATGACCTGTACGTCTACGATTTTGACCGGGGCGTCCTCGCGAACATTACCACGGACGGCGTGAGTCACTGGCCGGTCTGGTCGCCGGACGGCGCGCAGCTCGCTTACCGTTCTGGACCGATGACCAGGTTCAAGCTGTGGCGTGTTCCCGCTGATAGGAGCCGCCCGCCGGAGCAAGTGCCAGCCACTGGGGTTTCGCAGAGCGCGGATTCGTGGTCCCCAGACGGCCGTACGATCGCATACACGGCCTCGGCTCTCGGGGTTCCACCGGGCGTCATGGTGACGCGCCTTGACGGCAACCACCTGGCGGAACCGTTCGCGACCGGCAAGGCTCCCCAAGGATCGGCCAAGTTCTCGCCCGACGGTCGTTGGCTCGCGTATTGTTCGAATGAGTCCGGCAAACCTCAGGCGTATGTGCAGGCATTTCCGCCGCCAGGTCCAAAGATCCAGGTCTCCACGGAAGGTGGCACCGATCCAGTGTGGAAGAGAACTGGCGGCGAGCTTTACTATCGCAACGGCGACAGCATGATGGCAGTAGACGTGTCGATCGCCCCCACCTTCTCGGCCGGGCGTGCTCGGCAACTGTGGCAGGGGCACTACTCGCACGGTATGAGCAGCTCGTGCGGCGCTCCGGGAGCTACTTCGTCCAACTACGACGTGACCGCCGACGGCAGGCGATTCCTGATGATCAAGGACGACGACCAAGACAGGGCCACGTCCAAGCAGATCGTTGTGGTGCTGGGCTGGGCCGACGAATTGAACCGCTTATCCAAAATCTGATCTACCTTTCGCGTCTCCACTGCGGCCGCAAAAGTTGGGGGATTCCGTATTTCTCGGAAAGTGTAGGATCAATCTCCAAATCGGCAAACCGAAGATGTGCTTCGCCTCGCCACTTCGGCGATTTTGCCTGGATGACGGGCGCACTCGGAAGCAATCCACTGGATCGCAGGAGGGCTATCGGACACAACTCCTGCCCACCCAACTTAAACTGACCCACTACCCGCTGCTGGCGGTCTTTTTCTCCTTGGGAACTGCGTGTTATCATGAGGACGAGTGGTGGGCGTAGCTCAGCTGGTAGAGCGTCGGTCTGTGGCACCGAAAGTCGTGGGTTCAAATCCCATCGCCCACCCCAATTCCCTCGCCAACTTCCGAGCCCTCATATCGCAGGTCATTCCCAGGATTTTTTTGCGAACGGCAATGCGGGCCTGGTTCCGAGGCCGCCGATGTGTTCCTGCTAAGCTTGAGGCATGACGCGAATTCAGTGCCGCGCCCTGCTGTTCGATCTGGATGGAGTGTTGATTGACTCGACGCCGGCGGTGGCTCGGGTTTGGACCGGCTGGGCCATCGAACATGGATTCGACCCTGAAGAGACCGTGCGACAGGCGCATGGACGCCCGAGCCTGGCCACGATACGCGAACTCCTCCCGCATGCGGATCATGACGCGGAAAACCGCGAAGTGGAGCGGCGCGAAATCGAAGACATCGGGGGCGTGGTTCCTTTGCCCGGCGCCGTGGAACTTCTTCGGACGCTGCCGCCCGACCGATGGGCAATCGTGACCTCCTGCACGCGGCCACTGGCGGAAGTGCGGATTCGAGTGGCGGGCTTGCCTTCGCCGCGGCATCTGATCACGGCCAGCGATATTCGGAACGGCAAGCCCGATCCCGAGCCTTACCGGAAGGGGGCGCTGCATCTGGGATTGGCTGCGACTGAATGCGTGGTCGTCGAGGACGCACCGTCGGGGATTCGCGCGGGCAAGGCCGCGGGCGCGCGCGTGATTGCGTTGCGCACGACAGCCGGCGATGCCGAGCTCGCGGCCGCAGGAGCCGACTGGATTATTGACGACTGCAGTTCCCTCTCCGTGGATCGAGCGGCCGGCGACGAGCTCTCGTTCCGCCTCCGCACGTAAGTCGAATTCTGAAATTTGTGCGAACGAATTGGCGCTGGCTTACGTCTCTACCACTAGATAGAATCCCGCGTCACTCGTGCGGGGAAATTTTCAAGTCACTTGGAGGAGCGAAACGATGAAAAGCTCACTGGGGCTCCGGTTGTTCTTGGGATTTGTGTCGCTTGCGGTAGCCATGCCCGCCGCGGTTTTCGCGCAGGAGAAAGAAAAAGAAGCCAAGCCAAGCGAGACGCCGGCTGTGGCGCCCAAGGAAGAATCGTCGGTCACGGACCACACCATCAAGATCGGCGGCCAGACGATTCCCTACAAAGCGACGGCGTCCACGATTTTGTTGAAAGATGACAAGGGTGAGCCGACGGCGCTGCTTTATTCAACCGCGTACACGCGCAGCGACGTCAAGGACCTGAGCCAGCGGCCCATCGCGTTTCTCTATAACGGCGGCCCGGGCTCCTCGTCGGTGTGGCTGCACATGGGATCGGTGGGGCCGCGGCGCGTGATGACCGTGAACGCCGACGTAACGCCTCCCGCGCCGTACAAGCTCGTGGACAACCCGGAGTGCTTGCTGGAGAAGGCGGACCTCGTGTTTGTGGATCCGGTGGGCACGGGCTTCAGCCGCGCGGCGGGCAAGGCGCAGGACAAAGACTTCTGGGGAGTGGACCAGGACGTAAAGTCGCTCGCGCAATTCATCACCACGTACATCAGCCGGAACAACCGCTGGAATTCGCCGAAATTTCTGATTGGAGAAAGCTACGGAACGTTTCGCTCGGCGGCGCTTTCGGCGTACTTGCAAGACCACGACAGCGTGTACCTGAACGGCATCGTGATGGTTTCTACGGTGCTGAACCTCGCGACGATTTCGTTCCCTCCGGGCGAAGACATGCCGTACATCTTCTACCTGCCGAGCTACGCGGCGACGGCGTGGTATCACAAGGTGCTGAAAGACCGGCCGGACAATCTGAACGTGTTTCTCGATGAAGCGCGTAAGTTTGCGCAAACGGAATACGCGGATGCGCTCATCAAGGGCGGAAAACTGGGCGCCGCGGAAAAAGCCGAGGTGGCAAGGAAAATCGCGCGGTTCACCGGGCTCGGTGAAGACTACGTGAGCAAAGCCAATCTGCGCGTGAACCTCCCTCAATACATGAAGGAGCTGCAGCGGAGCCGCGGCCT
>JBGOWC010000068.1:0-7943 GCA_041478415.1 Terriglobia bacterium | reverse complement strand
TCTCGGTGGACGACCTGAAGCACGATCTGCGCCGGCAACTGTCGATCCAGAAGCTGCTGAATCGCGAAGTGGTGGCGAAGATCAGCATCACCGACCAGGACGTAACCGATTTTTATAGCTCGAACAAGGCGCAGTTCAACGTGGCCGAGCCGCAATACCGGATCGCACAGATCATCGTGACGCCGCGCAAAGAGCCGCAGGTCCGCAACCGCAAAAACGACGACGCCACGAACGAAGCGGAAGCGAAGCGAAAAATCCAGATGATTTCCGACCGGCTGAACACCGGCGCGGATTTCACGCAGTTGGCTATGGATTATTCCGAGGATCCGTCGTCGTCCGCCACGGGCGGCGACATAGGATACGTGCCGGAATCGTCGCTGAATCAATCCGACCCGGCGCTGAAAAAGGCCGTGCTGGCGATGAAGCCCGGGCAACTGAGCCAAGTGATGGTGCTGAAGGATGGCTACCGGCTACTGAAGCTGGTGGCGCGCGAATCGCCGGGGCAGCGCGGCATCGCCGATCCGCAGGTGCAGCAGACCATTCGCGACACGCTGCGCAACCGGAAAGAACAACTCCTGCGCGCGGCATATCTGGCCATCGCGCGCGATGAATCCCGCGTGCGGAATTATCTCGCCGAGCAGGTCATCGAAGCGGCGGGGAAACTTCCCGACGCGGCGAAAACGACTTCCCCCGTCAAAAAGTAATCGCTCGAACGAACGGGTCTACTGCGCGTTGACCCAGGCGTCGGAGCCCGCGAGCTTGACCGCAACGCCGGTGAAGAAGATGCGGATGGGCTTGCCATCGTGCGTGCCACGGTGGTCGAGCGCGATGAGGAGCGGGCCGGCTTTCCTGGTATCGGCCCAGGTCGCGGTCAGCGAGGGTTTCGCCGCGCCGCCCTCGTGATAAATCCACGCGCGAATCACGTTGTCCTTCCCAACAAAGAGCTCGTAGCTGTCGCCGGGCGTGTAGCCGCCCTGCTTCGGATACGAAACAACAACGCGGCGGGCGCCGCCCTTCCCGCCGGGCATTTTGGCCATGCCCTTGTCTTCGACCGTGGCGGCCTTGTCCCAGGAAAGATGGAGCGGGAAAAGCAGCCAGTACTGATCGTTGATGAACGCGGGGTCGATTTCCTTCTTCTGATCCTCCGTCATTTGGGAGCGGAGATAGTTGGCCTTCACAGGCTTGCCGTCTTTGTCTTTGCCTTGGTACGAAACGCGATCGGTCTTGGGCTCCCAGATCCACGAACGGCTGATCTGGACCTTGCCGAGGTCGACGTTAAAGTTGTAGCGGATTTGCTCGACCTGGCTGAACGAATCGAGGCCGTACGTCTTGGCAATCTGTTCGCAGATCGGCGGACGCTCCTGCGCGGCGGCGGCAGAGACAAGAACCAACCCAACGAGGGAGAAAAGCATTTTCAAGAACCGGCGTGACGGAAAAAACATAGCAGGCTCCTTTTCGATGCGAGGTGCGCAAGATGATACACAAAAACCGGGCGCAGATGATTCCTATTCCACCCACGCGAGAATATCGCCAGCGTTTACGGGCTGGCCTTCCTGGACCAAGAATCGCTCGACGACGCCGCTCTTGGGCGAGCGAATTTCGTTCTGCATTTTCATGGCTTCGATGACCGCAATGCCTTGACCCGCTTCGACTCTGTCACCGGCCTGGACAAGAATGCGCACGACTTTGCCGGGCATGGGGGCGGAGACTTGCTGGCGGCCTTCGGCTTCGAGCGCGCCATGACGACGGCAGCGCCACGCGCGGGGATCGGGGAGCTCGGCGGTGAATTCTTTGAGACCGCTCTGAATCGTGAGCGTGCCGTCGTGAGCCGGCGCGACGTGAACTTCGTGGGAGCAGCCATTCAGCAAAATAGAAAACGTGCCGGGAGCGATTTCGACGGCGTCGGCGTCGAGGAGCCGGCCATCGAGAGAGATTTTCCAGCGTGAGGCGTCGCGCTCGAACTCAACGACGCGGGCGTGTCGATCATCCGAGCGGCCGATGCGGATTTCGAGCTTCACGGCTCGCGGTCCAGTTGGTCGGAGCGGCCTTCGGACTTCCAGCGGGAGGGCGAGGATTCGCTCGGTTGCGCTGCGGCTGTTTTCCCGCCGTTCTGGCCGGCGTGCCAGAGGGCAGCGGCGATGAGCGCGGCATCTTCGGAGGCGGAGGAGTCGTCGGAGTTTACAGAGCGCATGGAGGCAGCGGGGGACTGCAAGAGCTCGTCGAGCCACTTCGTGTGCAGCTCGGCGCGGAGAAAATCAGGCTCGGCGAGGATGCGGCGGAAAAGGCCAGCGTTGGTCTTGATGCCGGTGACGGCGTATTCGTCCAGGGCGCGGCGAAGGCGGGCGATGGCTTCCTCACGGCTGTTGCCCCAGGCGATGAGTTTGCTAAGGAGAGGATCGTAATCGGTGGGGACGGTCCAGCCTTCGTAGACGCCGTCATCGAGACGGATACCGGGCCCGCTGGGGGAACGCTGCGAAAGGATTTTTCCGGGCGAAGGAAAGAAATTGTTGTCCGGGTCCTCGGCATAGAGGCGGCATTCGATGGCGTGGCCGCGCGGGGTGATGGATTCCCAGGCGAACGGCAGGCGGTGGCCCGCGGCGATGGCAATCTGCAATTTGACGAGATCCAGGCCGGTGACCTGTTCGGTGACGGGATGCTCGACCTGGAGACGCGTGTTGCCTTCGAGAAAATAAAAGTTGAGGCGCGCGTCCACGAGGAATTCGACGGTGCCGGCGTTGGTGTAACCGCAGGCTCGCGCCATGCGCACCGCGGCTTCGCCCATTTTCTGGCGGAGCTCCGGCGTCATGATCGGCGACGGCGCTTCTTCGATGACCTTCTGATGGCGGCGCTGGATGGAACACTCGCGCTCACCGAGCGAGACAACGCGGCCATGGGCATCGGCAAAAATCTGGATTTCGATGTGGCGCGGCTTGACGAGATATTTTTCAAGATAGAGGCGAGCATCAGCAAACGCATTCAGCGCCTCGGAGCCGGCGTCGCGCCAGGCGGAGGCAAACTCCGCGTCGGATGAAACGAGGCGCATACCCTTCCCACCGCCGCCCGCGACGGCTTTGAGCAGGATGGGATAACCCATGGTCTGCGCGAGGGCCTGCGCTTCTTCGGGCTTCTCGATGGGATCGAGCGTGCCGGGCACGGTGGGTACATCCGAGCGCCGAGCGAGCTGGCGGCCGGCGGTCTTGGAGCCCAGCGCTTCCATCGCTTCTGGAGACGGGCCGATAAATGTGAGGCCAGCCGCAGCGCAGGCGCGCGGGAGCGCGGCATTTTCGGCGAGGAAGCCATAGCCGGGATGAAGAGCGTCACAGCCGGCGCGTTTCGTGACGTCCATGAGCTTGTCGATGCGGAGATAACTCTCGCGCGAGGGGGCGGGGCCGATGGGATAGGCTTCGTCGGCAAGGCGCACGTGGAGCGAAGCGCGGTCCACGTCGCTGAAGACAGCGGCGGATTTAATGTTGAGCTCGCGGCAGGCGCGCACAATGCGCACGGCGATCTCGCCGCGGTTGGCGATGAGAATTTTCTTGAACATAGAGGCCGGGAATGAAACGCGATTCTATCACGCAGCTAAGGATGCCGCCCCAATGGGGGCGCTACATAAACGAGCACGTCTACAGCGGGATGTTGCCGTGTTTTTTCTTGGGGTTGATGTCGCGCTTGTTTTCAAGAGCGCGGAGCGAGGTGATGAGTTTCGCGCGGGTTTCGGCGGGCTCGATGACGGCGTCAATGTAGCCGCGCTCTGCGGCGATGAACGGATTGGCAAAACGCTCGCGAAATTCTTCGATTTTTGCCTGGCGCAAAGCGGCACGCTCGGCCTCGGACGCTTTGTCCAACTCACGCTTATAGACGATGTTGACGGCGCCTTCGGGGCCCATGACGGCGATTTCGGCGGTGGGCCAGGCAAAATTCGCATCGGTGCGGATGTGCTTTGAAGACATGACGCAGTAGGCGCCGCCGTATGCCTTGCGGGTGATGACGGTCAGCTTTGGAACGGTGGCCTCGGCGAAGGCGAAGAGCAGTTTGGCGCCATGCTTGATGATTCCGCCAAACTCCTGCTGGGTGCCAGGAAGAAACCCGGGAACATCCTCGAAAGTGACAAGCGGGATATTAAACGCGTCGCAGAAGCGGACGAAGCGCGCGCCTTTTATCGAGGCGTTGATGTCGAGACAGCCGGCGAGAACGGCCGGCTGATTCGCGACGATGCCGACGGGGCGGCCATCGAGACGCGCGAAGCCGACGACGATATTCTTCGCGAAGTGCTCGTGGACTTCGAAGAAGTAGCCTTCGTCCACGACGGCATGAACGACATCCTTGATGTCGTATGGCTTCTGCGGATCTTCGGGGACGAGCGTATTGAGCGATTCCTCGCGCCGGTTCGGCGCGTCGGAAGTGACCCGGCGCGGCGGATCATCCACATTATTTGAGGGGAGGAAGCCGACCAGCTCGCGAATCATGGCGAGGCAATCGGCGTCATCAGAGGCGACGAAGTGCGCGACGCCGCTCGTGGCGTTGTGGGTCATGGCGCCGCCGAGCTCCTGCTTGGTGACTTCTTCGTGGGTGACGGTCTTGATGACGTCCGGGCCGGTGACGAACATGTACGACGTGTCGCGCGTCATGAAGATGAAATCGGTGATGGCCGGCGAATAGACCGCTCCGCCCGCGCAAGGACCCATGATCGCGCTAATCTGCGGGATGACGCCGCTCGCAAGCGTGTTGCGCAAGAAAATATCCGCGTAGCCGGCGAGTGACATCACGCCTTCCTGGATGCGCGCGCCGCCGGAATCGTTGAGGCCGATGACCGGCGACCCGCCGCGCATGGCGAGGTCCATAATCTTGCAGATTTTCTGCGCGTTGGCTTCGGAGAGCGATCCGCCGAAGACGGTGAAGTCCTGCGCAAAGACATAGACGAGGCGGCCGTCAATGCGTCCGAACCCGGTCACGAAGCCATCGCCGGCGGGGCGCTGCTCTTCCATCCCGAAGTCGGTGCAGTGGTGGCGGACGAATTTGTCGAGCTCCTCGAAGGTGCCCTCGTCGAGGAGCAGGTGAATCCGCTCGCGCGCGGTGAGCTTGCCGGCTTTGTGCTCGCGCTCGCGGCGCTCCGGGCCGCCGCCGGCTTCGGCTTCCGCGGCGCGGCGCCGCAGCTCTTCGAGGCGATCGTGCCGCTTGGATGGCTTGCTCATTCGACGATTCCCCTGAACATGGCTAGTGAGCGGTTCCGTTGGATCCGGAATTTTTCGGCGGACCAAAGATACGGACTGCAAGATGGGTGGCGAGCCAGACGGTGCCGAGAAGGAGAACGACGCCGAGGAGAAGCTCCGCGGCGATAGCGAGGCCGCGAAAGAGCGGCGATCCGAGCGAGGTGACGTAAAGCGTGGCGCGGATGAGCGCGAACATAGCGCCGAGCGTCAGGGCGCAGATGAGGATCGTCGTCAGAATGGCGGCGAGAGCGGTCTTCATGAGGACATATTGCTCCGAGCCAAGTTCCCCGCCGGGAAGGATAGCGCAGGCGCGGGGAAATCAGAACCAAGAATGCGAGCCGTGGGGAGAAATCCTGCCTCACCTGCCGCAGCGGGCTCGTCAGGATGACCACCCTTGTCGGGTGGTCAGCGTAAGCACTTCGGGCAAGAAAACGCCCTCAGCGTAAACCCGACCAGTCGTCGGCGACGAGGATGGAATCGCTGGGATTCGCGGGGTCGTACTTTACGCTGGCGGGTTGTCCCGCGACGAGACGCTCAAAACGAACCTGGCTATCGAGCCCGGTCACGTCCTGCGCCGTCTGATAGCTGACACCGGAAATGGAATAGCTGTACGAAACGAATTTGCGATCTTCCGCCGCAGCGAGGGGTCCAGCCTTCGAGCGGAAAAATACGCCGCGCGAAGAGGCCGGCTCCGGCGGGCGGGCGACAAGCTCGACGACCTGGCCTTCGGCGATGCGTCCGATCTGATTGAGATGCAGACGCCGCTTGCGCTCCGATTCTTCCGGGCTGACGGGAGCGCGAAAAAAAGAGTAAGCGACGGCGGCGAGCGCGGCGACGGCGATGCCGCCCGCGGCCAGCAGTATTTTCCAGTCTGCGAGGAGTTGCTTCAACGCCGCCTCAACGCGCAGCCCGCGCGGGAGCGAGGATGTCGCGGAGCGGCTCCCGGGCATTTTCCCAGTCCTTCAAAAAGCCTTCGAGGTTCGCGGTATCCAGAAAGATTTTCATGTGGAGGACCCTCCCCCAAGGATAGCTTACCGAAAGCGGGGCGCGTACGGGAACTTACGCGAGCGGCGGGTGCACCGGATTGCGCAACGCGCCGACACCGGTGATGGAGACTTCCACGTTGTCGCCGGCGACGAGGGGCCCGACGCCGGCAGGCGTGCCCGTGGCGATCAAATCGCCGGGGAGAAGCGTCATCATCCGCGAAATCCAGCGCACCAGGAAGAGGACGGGGTAAACCATCAGCGAAGTGCGGCCGGACTGGCGCACCGCGCCGTTGACGCGCGTTTCGACGAGCACGTCGGAGGGGTCGAGTTCCGTTTCGATGTGCGGACCGACCGGACAAAACGTGTCGAAACCCTTGGCGCGGTCAAATAAAGTTTCGGCTTTCTGGATGTCGCGCGCGGTGACGTCGTTGAGGCAGGTGTAGCCGAGAATGTACGGGCGCACGTCGTCGGCGTCCTGGAGATGCGCGCAGCGGCGGCCCATGACGACGGCAAGCTCGCCTTCGTGCTCGACGCGATTCGAATAGCGCGTGAGCACGATGGGATCGCCGGGGCCGATGATCGCGGATGGCGGCTTCAGGAAAATAAGCGGCTCTTTGGGTACCTCGTTGCCGAGCTCGGCGGCGTGCGCGGCGTAGTTCCGGCCGACACAGACGATTTTACCGGGCTCGACCGGAGCGCGGAGCTGCACATCGGCGAGGCGCCAGTTTCGCGTGCCGCGCGACCATTCGGTCCAGGGCACGCCGGCGATTTCCCGGATATGGTCGCCCTCGAGCAGGCCGTAGACGGCCGCGGGGGACTCCAACATTCCAGGCAGGCGGGGAAGAAATCGGCAGAATTTCATCGCTGGTCAGCTCAGGTGTTGCCGTGTCCGCAAAACGGAGCAATTCGCAATCCGCCGAGCCAGCGATACCCAAAGAGATCCGCGAGCAATGACATGCTGAGTCTGCCCTTTTCGTCTCAGTAGGGACCCGAGACTACGAAGAAGGTTCTGCGACTTCGACGGCGGCGGGCGCACTGGCGGGGCTTTCGTTGCCCGCATGGTCCACGGCCGTCACGCTGTACCAATACAGATGACCCGACTGCATCGAAATATCACGGAACGCCGGGGCGAGCAACAACTCCGGCGTCAAGAGTGCGCCTCGTGTGCCCTCTCGTTCACTCCGATAGACACGATAGCCGGCCAGATCGGTTTCCTCGCCGAGAGACCAGGAAAGGTCGACCTGTGGCACCGGTGGAGTGCCGGGCGCAACGAAAACCGCGACGAGCCCCTGCGGGGCCGCCGGCGGGAACGTATCCCGCGGCGTGACCACGGCCGGGGCGGAGTCACTCGACTCGAGGGGAACGTCACCTGCCTGGAGGACACTGCGGACGATGTATAAATAAACGCTGCCAAAATCAAACTGAGTATCGCGGAAGCGATTCGTCGCTGCAGGAGCAAGCAGGGCGAGAGGCGTTTTCCACTTTGCCTGCGAGATATCGCGGAGCGCGGATTCGGCGGATGACGGATCGAGTTCGCCGCGGTAGATGCGATAGCCCGAGACGGAGGGCAAGACTTCGCCGCCGGAGGTGCGCTCGGGCGCGGTCCACGAAAGCTCGACGGCGGACTCGGTCACGCGCGCGTCAATCTGGGCGATGCGGGCGGGCACTGGAAAAACATGCAGAGTGACGGCGTTTGAATCGGCGGAGGCTTTTTTCTTCGAAGCACGCGTGCGGACGCGATAGGCGA
>JBGOWC010000261.1:0-3774 GCA_041478415.1 Terriglobia bacterium | reverse complement strand
GGGATGATGCTGGTCGGCCGGCACTTCGAAGAATCGGCCATCTATCGTGCGGCGCATGCCTTTGAAAAATCCGGCGACTGGCAATCCTTCTAAATGCATCCGCGGCGGAAACTCCGCATTACCCGGGCGGCTGGGCCAATAGCTTGATCGCGTTCGTGCTGGGCGGAATTTTTGTCGGATTCTATGTCTGGCGGAGAGACCTCGTGACGAACATGATCGGGCACTTTCTGGTCGATTTTGTCGCGAATGTACTGCCGAGGCTCCTAGGATAGGCGCAGCAGAGGCAAGGCCGTCGTGGACATCGAGAAGATTCGAAAATTCTGCCTCGCTCTGCCGGGCACGACGGAAGACATTCAGTGGGGCAACGATCTGCTATTCCGCATCGGCGGGAAAACCTACGCCGGTGCAAGCCTCGACCCTGCGTCAACAACGCGCCTGTCGTGCAAGTGCACGCCGGAAGAATTCGTGGAACTCACCGAGCGCGACGGCATCGTGCCTGCGCCGTACGTGGCGCGGTATCACTGGATCGCGCTCGAGCGATGGGACGCGCTCGCCGAAAAAGAAATGGAAAGATTGATCCGCGATTCCTACGAGATGGTTCGCGCGAAGCTGCCAAAGTCTGCCCGGGAAAAACTCACGAGAAAGAAAACCCGCCAGCGCCGCGCGAAAATCAGAATTTCGTAATGTCCACCGGCGTCATACCCTGGGCCTCGCAATCGGCCGCGGCGAACAGCAAGGATCGCTACCGTCCTGGCGATTCCGTCCGTCTGAGAAGGAGAGGGACCGGCCAGCTACCTGCGGGAAAATAGGCCGAGATTCCTGACACCCGAGGCCAACGATGAAACCCTGGCGCTGCCGCGCGATGCTTGCCGTTATTCTTCCCGCCGTTTGCGGCGTTTTCCCGGTGCGGCCGTGCGCGGCGATGCCGCAGCAGGCCGGACGCACGTTGACGATCGAAGAGTACGAGCCGAAGTCCACGCTCGTCACCAAGGAACACAAGATCGACCGGGCGAAGTATCCATTCATTGACATTCACAGCCATCATTGGAATCCCACGCCCGAAGCCGTGGACCGGCTAGTCCGGGAGATGGACACCATCAATTTGCGCGTGATGGTGAACCTGAGCGGAGGAACCGGCGAAGAGTTGCGGCGCAACGTCGCCGCGATGAAGGGCCGCTATCCGGACCGGTTCGTGGTCTTCGCGAACATGGATTACGACGACCTGAACGCGCCCGGTTACGGCCAGCGGGCGGCGGCGCGGCTGGTGCAGGACGTGCGCAACGGCGCGCAGGGGCTGAAAATCTTCAAGGACTTCGGGATGGAGCTGAAGCGCGCCAACGGAGAGCGCGTGCACGTGGACGACGCGGAATTCGATCCGGTTTTCGAGAAGTGCGCCGAGCTGAAAATCCCGGTGCTCATTCACGTGGCCGAGCCCTCGGCGTTTTTCGAACCGTGGGACAAATACAACGAGCGGTGGCTGGAACTGAAAGAGTTTCCGCGGCGCGCGCGCCCGCCGAGCAGGTACCCGCCGTTCGAGACGCTGATGACGGAGCGCAATCACCTGTTTGAAAAACATCCGCGGACGAACTTTATCGTGGCGCACCTCGCGTTTCATGGGAACGACCTCGAGCGGCTGGGAAAACTGTTCGATGCCTACCCGAACGTGAACGTGGACATCGCCGCAGTGCTGGCGGAGCTGGGCCGGCAGCCGTATTCGGCGCACGATTTCTTGATCAAGTATCAGGACCGCGTGCTGATGGGCAAAGACATTTACGAGGTGAACGAATACAAATGGTATTTCCGCGCGCTCGAAACGCGGGATGAATATTTTGAGTACTACCGGAAGCGGCATGCGTTCTGGCGGATTTACGGCTTCGAGGTGCCGGACGAGGTGTTGAAGAGAATCTATTACAAAAACGCGCTGCGGCTGGTTCCGGGGATTGATGCGAAGGCGTTTCCGGAGTGAGCGACTTATTTTCTTTTCTTGGGCGTAAACGGTAGACGCAAGCAGCAAGCCGCGGCCGTTGTTTTCACAGGAACCTGGCCGTCTGCGTTCGAATTACTGTAAAATTATGCCCGCTAGAATCAGGAGAGATGCCATGAGCGCAACTTCTGCAGCCTATTCACTCCAAAAGCCGAGAGCGCTTGCGGCGATTCTGTGGGGCGGCACCATCGCGGGGGCTATCGATCTGACGTATGCGACTGTTTTTTACAGTTTGCGCGGCGCAAGACCAATCCAAATTCCGCAATCGATCGCCAGCGGGCTGCTCGGCCCCAAGGCTTATGACGGCGGGATTCCCACGGCAATCCTGGGCGTCGTTTTGCACTTCGTCATCGCCATCGGCGCGGCGACCGTGTTTTATCTGCTGAGCCGCAAATTCACTTTCCTGAAGCAGAAACCCATCGTTTGGGGCCCGTTGTATGGCGCTGCGATCTATTTCTTCATGCATTTGGTGGTGCTGCCGCTCGCGGCGAATCCGAGATTCCGAACCACGTCAGTGTCAACCGCGACGATTTGCGACTTCGCGGTTCACATGATCTTGCTTGGGCCGTCCATCGCACTGGCTGCGCGCCGATTCTCCAGATGACGGTTCGTTCTCGGTTCTGCGATTGAGCGAGGATCGTCACCCGTTTCCATGCTCCTGTTGCGCAGCAGCCAGCGCGGAATTAGAACCAGGTTCCGGATTTGTATTGGCGATACTGCTCGCCGAAACGCTCTTCGAGAACGCGCGCTTCGGCGCGGGCGCGGAAGGTCTGCAGGATGAGCACGGGCACAAGAGTTAGCAACAAATTAGGCCGCTGGAGGAAAAGGAAGAATCCTGCCAGAGCGATGGTGGAGAACACATAGATGGGATTCCGAATGCGCGAGTAGATGCCGTGGGTGACCAGTTGCTTCGCCTGGGGCGTAACCGAGAAGGAATTGCCGAGCTGAATGCGCGCCACGGTCAGAATCGCGAGCGCCGGGAACATGAGGGCGAGTCCCGCGATGCGCAGCGGCGTCCATGGCGGATGCGCGTACTTGTAGACGAGAAAGGCGATCGCCACCAACGGCACGGTCATGACAAAGCTTGCGGAACGCTTCATTTCTTTGTCCCCAGCCGAAGCCGCGCACGATGGTAGCGCATTCGGAACTTTCCGCCAGAACAAGAGAAGGGACAAAGTCGTTTGATGCTAGGAGGATGAGTGGCTTGAGGCTTTTGCACAGGAAGGCACAGAGGCGACTGAAAATAATTTGAGTGGGGCTTGACGGGCATCCGGAATCCTGTATACTTCCAAATGGTCCCGAATGGTCGGGGCTTATCAGGGGCGATACACGGTCGGATCCATTCGATGTACAGATCCTAAGTGAGGTTCGCTACGAACACAGGCTAGAAATCAGTCGAGCATCGCGCAGAGCCACCCAAGTGTGTGGTGGTTTAGCCCGGCGCTCGACGCCGGGTTTTTTATTTCTGGCAAGAGAAATCGAGCCAGAAGCAGAGCTGGAAGGCGAGTTCGCGCAATGCGAACGAGTAAGTCCCGCCAGACGTGCCCTGAGGCAATCGGGGCGTTCCGATGGACTCGGAATCAACGTTCTTTGACAACAGAAAGGCTGGCAAGTCCACGCCGATAACTTCAGGCTGATTACGGTCAGCCGGAGCGTCATGGTGTGGACGATTACAAGTTCTGCTCGAGTTGAGCATAACTGTGGAAAAGGCGAGCTTATTCATTCATCTGGTGTGTGCGGAATCGAAAGCCCGGCTTGGGAGCAATCGCAAGTCGGGAACAAGGGAGCCG
>JBGOWC010000260.1:0-3776 GCA_041478415.1 Terriglobia bacterium | reverse complement strand
GGCAGGGGATGCCGCCCGCGCGCAGGCACTGGCGGATGATTTGGCCAAGCGCTTCCCGGAGGATACGGTGGTGCAGTTCAACTACCTACCAACGCTTCGCGCTCAGCTCGCGCTCAGCCGCAACGATGCTTCGAAGGCCATTGAGGCTCTCCAGGCCGCCGCTCCTTACGAGCTGGGAGACCCGACCGAGGCCTTTAACTTCGTGAGCCTCTATCCCGTCTATGTGCGCGGGGAAGCGTATCTTGCCGGGCATCAGGAGACCGGCGCTGCGACCGAGTTCCAGAAACTCCTCAGCCATCCCGGAGTTGTGCTCAACGAACCCATCGGCGCCCTCGGCCACCTCAGCCTCGCCCGCGCCTACGCCCTGCAAGGCGACACGGTGAAGGCCCGCACGGCCTACAATGATTTCTTCACGCTGTGGAAAGACGCCGACCCAGATATTCCCGTCCTCAGTCAGGCCAAGGCTGAGTACACGAAGCTGAAGTAGTTGGGCTAACCTGTCGGAACAACAGATACTTACCGTGCAAGATAGAAATAAGCGGCTGAAAGTCGCGTAGTGTAGAGCTATCCAAGTTGTTGAGTTCAGTTGGGTGAATTACGGCCTATTCAGACAAGAGCAGTCTCTCCTCGCTGTCCATAAGTCCGCTTCTGGGAAATGGCTGGGTCATCTCAAATTGACCCACCACGCGAATTGCGACTTGTGCTTGGCGTCAAATGAACCGGCGCGGGTTGATCGCATCCGAATCGCGGCGATGATTATTCGCTGAGGAATTCGACAGTCGCAGGACCAGGTAACAGACCGGCGTGCGTTCCGCGCTTGATCAGTTCGCGAACGGCTTGTTTGCCGCGCTCGCCGTAGCCGAGCGTCCAGTTGTTCACGTACATGCCGACGAACTTGTCCGCGATTTCGGTTTCCATGTCGCGCGCAAACTGCATGGCGTAATTCAAGGCTTCTTCGCGGTGTTCGAGAGCGTATTCGATGCTCTGGCGAATGGTCTTGGCGATTTGCCGGCCCATCGCGGGGCCGAGCGCGCGGCGCACGCCGTTGCCGCCGAGCGGAAGCGGCAAGCCGGTCTGCTCTTGCCACCACTGGCCGAGGTCCACGACGCGATGCAGGCCCATCTGCGGAAAGAGCAACTGTCCTTCGTGGATGAGCAAGCCGGCTTCGACGACGTCGTTCTTTACGGCATCTAGAATCTTGTCGAAGGGCATGGCCACGGCTTCAAAATTCGGCTCGAACAATTTCAATGTGAGGTAGGCGGTGGTCTTCAATCCCGGAACGCCGATGCGTTTGCCGGCCAGCTCTTCGCGGCGAAGCGCGCGCGAGGAAACCACGATCGGGCCGTATCCTTCGCCGAAGCTCGCGCCGCAGTCGAGCAAGATGTATTTGTCGCGCAGCGCGGGATACGCGGCGAAGCTCAGTGCCGTGACGTCGTAGGTCTCGGTCAGCGCCGCTTCATTCAAAGTCTGGATGTCCGCGAGGACGTGGGTGAATTTCATTCCCGGCGTCGCTAGCTTGTGCGTCGCCAGCGCGTAGAACATGAAGGCGTCGTCGGAATCGGGCGAATGCGCCAGCTTGATTTCAACGGTCTCTTTGGTCGCTTTTGTGGATGCCTGTCTGGCTGCCATGGGCTGAGCTGATCCGCCTTTGCCGAGCCAGGTCTCTTCAGAGAGATGCCTCCACGCCAAGGAGGCGCGCACAGGAAACGGGGAAGAGAATCGTCTGCGACGCTGGGACTTGCGCGGCGCGTGGCCGGGCTGTTCTTGACCGAAGGGAGCGTAGCATATCCGGGCGGCGGGTGACAAATCGGCCGCCAAACGCGGTGGCGCTTCGCCAAATTCGCTCCTAAAAAGCGTTTTCTTCGTCAGGGCGAGCCCATGACTTCTCCCTGCCTCGAACCTCCAGTTTATAGACAAATGAATTTGTCAAGAAAAATTCATTTGTCTATGATTTGTACATTTCCACAGATCGCTTCATCCCTAAATCCTTTGTTTCCATAGTCAGGTCGGCATGCCGACCATGCCTTCTCGGCTTAAATGCCCTTCCCGAGGGCAACACAAACTGTAGGTCCGAGATTCGCGAAATGCGAAGTGGAAGGGAAAGTCGTCCCTCGTCGCTCCGTTCTCTCGGAGGGGCGCAGAACCCTCGCGCCTAAAGGCGTGAGCTACAGAGAGGAGACCATGCGAGCGATGGCGTCGTCGAACGTGGCGCGGCCGTCGAGGTAGGGCTGCCAGAATTTTTCGAGCAGTTGCTGGTAGCCGGTCCAGCCGCGGGCGTAGAGGCCTTCGCGGACGGCATAGGGTATGTAGCCAGGTTTTCCATCCGTGTCCACGGCGGCAGGAATTCCAGGTGCCGTTGCCGCTCCGGGGGATTCATTCGCCGCGCGGGCCACAGGGGCGTCGGAATCCGCGGGCGAAGCGGCCCGCAGGGCAGCTTTGACGGCTTCCCCAGTCGTGTAGAAAAGCAGCGCGTGCCAGAGATCGCGCGGAATGGGTTTGTCACGCTGGCGGCACTCGCGGACGATGGCGTCCTGCACGGGGCCGGCAACGCCATGCGAGGCTTCGTGAAAGACGATTTCGAGCGATTCCGGGCCCTGGTTTCGCGGGTCAGTGCTGGAAATCGTGACGCGCAAGGGGTCGAGCGTGGTGTAGGCGCCGGCCCAGTTGGCATAAACGGATAGGTCCACGCGGATTTTTTCGGCGGGCCAGCGGCCGGCGTAGATCTGCGCGAGGCGATCGGCAAGGTCGAGACCCTTCTGCCGGATCAACGGGGCGACGACGGCGAACCAATGGCGGTTGGCGCGGTCGTGGGCCGGCCACCAGTGCTTGCGATAGACCGGAGCGGCGCGGTCGAGAATATTGGTGACCGGCGCGGGCAGGCCGCCGTCACATTCCTTGCGCGAGCGGCCGGCCAGGTCTTCGCAGTTCTCGAAGTCTCCGAGCTGGTTCTTCAGGGCGCTCATCTCTGAATTGAAGAGCAAATCCCGATTGGCGTAGTTTGCGGCGTAGTAGTTGACGGCAGCGTCCCAGGCGCGCTGTTCGGATTCGCTGAGCGCAGGCCCTTCCTTCGCCGGGGCAGGCGCGGCTTCTGCGCCAGGCTTCGTGGCGGCGGCTTTGGAATCGCGCCGTGCGCGGGCCTGCTGATACAAGAAGTGGTGAAGGTTGATCCAGAAGCCGCTGTGAAATTCAAAAACCGGCAGCGAACCCATCTGCGAATCAGTTTGGGTCGAGAGCCTTACGGCTGGCGCAGGCCATTCGCGGGCGTCGGCGCGCGGCGAAACCGACAAGGAAAAAAGAAAGAGAATAGCGAAGAGCCGGTGTTGGAGCCGAGCGGGATGTGCCATGGCGGAAGCGAGATGGTAGCGCCAATCGCTTCGCCCGGCAAATCGAGCCGCGGAAAACTTGAGCGGACCGTTCCGGCGTGCGCCTTAGGGCTTCGCCGGGGCCGAACCAGCGGAGGCTGCGTTAATGGCCTCGCCGCTGACGACGATTTCCACGCGCCGGTTCTGCTGCCGGCCCTCGGGAGTGTCGTTCGAGGCGACCGGCTGCGTTTTGCCAAAGCCGCGCGCCGTCACGGAGCCGGTCTGCACGCCCTGTTGCACGAGAAAATCGCGCACGGAGCCGGCGCGCTGCTCGGAAAGCCGCTGGTTGAAGTCGTCGCCCCCGACGATGTCCGTGTGGCCTTCCACCTGGAGCTTCAGCCCCGGATAGGCGATCACAATGCCGGAAATCTTTGCCAGCTTCTCCCGGGCGCCGGGTTTGAGCGTGTAGCTGCC
>JBGOWC010000038.1:0-10206 GCA_041478415.1 Terriglobia bacterium | reverse complement strand
GAAGAGTCCGGAGCGCATGAGCTTGCCATTGACGACTTTGAAGTGCACCCCGCCCGTCAGTTCGTCCATGAACGCAAAAAGCTGGCTGCGCGGAGCGCGTGGCGCGTAAAAGCCCGCATATTTTTCAAGCTCGCCCGCCGTTGTCGAAATAGCCGGCTGCTGCGGCTTGGGAAAATCACGCGAAAGAAAATCAATCGCCAGCTTGGTCAGGTCTCCGAACGCCTTGCCGGAGACCGTGCTGTTGAGAAGCACGACGTAGCCCCAGTCTTGTTCCGGCATGTACCGATAGCTAGAGACGAAGCCGTCAATCCCGCCGTCATGCCCGTGCGAGAGGACGCCGCCCTCGAGTTCCGTATAGTTTGCGAGGCCATAACCCAACCGGAGGCCGTTCTTCGCCGATGAAGACGTCTCCGGATACTCCATCCGGGCAATCGTTTCCGGCTTGAGCAGCGTCGTGTCGCCGTTCTTTCCGCGGCGCAGGAAAAACTGCACCAGCTTTGCGAGTTCGCCCGGCGAAGCTTTCATGTCCCCGGCCGGCCGCAGGTAGATGTTTTTGTACGCGACTGCTTTCGGCGGATTGTCCGTGTAGCCCTGCGCCAGAAAGGCGCGATTAGCCTCGGTCAGCCGGAAATCTCCGCGCGCGATTCCGAGCGGCGCAAGAATTTTTTCCTGGATGTACGAATCGTAGGGCTGCCCGCTCGCCTTTTCGATCAGGTAGCCGGCAATGCCGTAGCCGGGGTTCGAGTACGAAAATCGTGTGCTCGGGGGCCAGCGAATGTCCTGCGGGCCGGGGTGATCCTGAAAAACTTTCAAGAGCGGGTAATCCCAGGGATCCTTTCGGTTATAGACTTCGCTGAAGTGCATGTCGTCCAACCCGGCCGTGTGCTCGAGGAGATTGACGATCCGCACCGGATTCGCGGGGTCCCAGCGATTCTGGAGGGGAATTTCCGGTGCCACGTCCTGGAGCCGGGCGTACAGATTGATCTTGCCCTCCTCCTGCAGTTTGAGAAGCGCGAGCACGACAAAGGACTTGCTGATCGAGCCGACGCGGAATTCCGTATCGCACGTGATCTCCCGGTTGGCGGCAATGTCTGACTTGCCCACACCCCCGCACCACAGCACTTCGCCCTTCGATACGAGCGCAACGCCCGCGCCCGGCACGTGATTCTTCTCCAGTACGTCCTTCATCGCTTTTTGGAGTTCTTCCAGTGTCTTCGGGTGCGGCAGCTCGTCTTTCTTTTCCTGCGCCCGTCCGGCGCCGGAAATCCCGAAAAAAGAAAAAACAAGAAGGATTGCCGGAAAGAGCAAGAGCATCTGCTTGCGCATGAAAGGCACCTCGAAACAAATGTTTCAGATTGTGCGGAGCATTCTACCGGGAATGTCAATCGGCGCAAGCGGAAAAGCGGCCTGCACGATTCCGGCAGCCCGATTCCTCCGATTGACGCTGTTCTCCGGGTCGCATACGATTCCGCCCGTGGTTTGTCCCGTTCAACGACCGTCTCTTCAGGAGCCGCACATCGCATGAAACGTATTCTTCGCATTCTTTGTTCCCTGGCCGTTTGTTTTGCCGAAGCAGCAATTCTTTCCGCCCAACAGCCGCCACAAACTCAGCAGGCTGCGCCGGAAAAACCCAAGGAAGAAAAGAAGACACCGCCAGCGCCGGAAGAGAAAGTTGTTCAGACGAAGCATTCCCTTCGCCTCGGCGGCCAGGAGATCAAGTACACGGCCACGGCGGGCACGCTCCTGCTGAAACTCGAGGACGGGACGCCGAAGGCAAGCGTTTTCTACGTCGCGTACACCAAGGACGACGCGACCGACGCCTCGCAGCGGCCCGTCACCTTTACTTTCAATGGCGGCCCCGGTTCCTCGTCGGTGTGGCTGCATCTTGGCGCCTTCGGCCCGCGCCGCGTCCAGATGGGCGATGCCGGCTCCCTCCTTCCGCCGCCGTACAAGCTCGTGGACAATGATCAATCGCTTCTGGACGTCACCGATCTCGTCTTCATTGATCCAGTCTCGACCGGCTACAGCCGCGCCGTTCCCGGCGAGGCGCCGAAGCAATTTCATGGGATCGAGGAGGACGTCCAGTCGGTCGGCGATTTTATTCGCCTCTACACCACGCGGAACAAGCGCTGGTCTTCACCGAAGTTTCTTGCCGGCGAGAGCTACGGCACGACCCGCGCCGCCGGTCTTTCCGGCTACCTCCAACAGCGCTACGGTATGTACCTGAACGGCATTGTCCTGGTTTCCGCGATCCTGAATTTTCAAACCGCGGAATTTGACACCGGCAACGATCTGCCCTGCGTTCTGCATCTCCCGACCTACACGGCGATCGCCTGGTATCACAAGCGGCTGCCCGCCGACCTGCAAGGCGATTTGCAGAAGGCCGTCGAAGAGTCGAAACGCTTTGCCGCCGGCGAATACGCCGATGCCTTGATGGCAGGCGACACGCTCTCAACGCAGCGGCGCGCGGAAATTGCTCAGAAGCTTGCTCGCTTGATCGGGCTTTCGGCGGACTTCATTGAGCGCAGCAACCTGTGCGTCGAAATCATGCACTTCACCAAGGAGCTGCTGCGCAGCGAGCGCCGCACCGTTGGCCGTCTCGACGGACGATTCACCGGTATTGACCGCGATAGCGTCGGCGATACGCCCGAGCACGATCCCAGCATGGCCGCGATCATGGGTCCCTACACCGCGACACTCAACAATTACGTTCGCGACGACCTCAAGTTCGACAGCGATCTGCCCTACGAGATTCTCACCGGCCGCGTCCAACCCTGGAATTTCGCGCCCTACGAGAATCGTTACGTCAACGTGGCAGAGACGCTGCGCCGGGCCATGACGCAGAATCCGTTCCTTCGCGTATTTGTCGCCAAGGGCTACTACGATCTCGCCACTCCGTTCTTCGCCGCGGATTACACCTTCGAGCATCTCGGCCTGGACGCCTCTCTGCGCGGGCATCTTTCCGGCGCTTACTACGAAGCCGGTCACATGATGTACGTGCACATGCCCTCGCTCACGAAACTGAAGCAAGACGTGGCCCAGTTCATGCGGTCGAGTATCGCGAAGTGAAGCGCAGTCTCGGCATCATCGTCTGGCTCGGCATTGCGCTCGCCGGCGCGGGCGCGCTCGCGACGATCGCTCTGCACCGCGGCGAGCCGCTCAATGCCACTTGGTTCGTTCTTGCCGCGGGATGCTGCTACCTCGTCGCCTATCGTTTCTATTCCTCTTTTCTCGCCGCCCGCGTTGTGACTCTGGACAACACGCGCGCCACGCCCGCGGAGAGGCACGACGACGGCCGCGATTTTGTCCCTACCAACAAGTGGGTTCTTCTCGGCCATCATTTCGCGGCCATCGCCGGTCCCGGCCCGCTCGTCGGCCCAACGCTCGCCGCTCAGTTCGGCTATCTCCCGGGAACACTCTGGCTGATCGCCGGCGCTGTGCTGGGCGGCTGCGTTCAGGACTTCGTGATTCTCTTCTGCTCCATGCGGCGCGACGGCAAATCTCTCGGCCAGATGGCTCGAGAAGAAGTCGGCAAGCGCGGCGGCTTCTTGGCGCAGCTCGCTGTCTTGGCAATCATGGTGATTCTGCTCGCCGTGGTCGCGCTCGTAGTCGTCAACGCATTGAAATCGTCACCCTGGGCGACCTTCACGCTCGCAATGACAATTCCGATTGCGCTGCTCATGGGCGTCTATCTGCGTTACTGGCGGCCCGGCCGCGTTCTCGAAGCATCTCTAATCGGCGTCGTTCTGATTGTTTTCGTCGTTGTCGCGGGTCAATGGGTCGCTGACGCGCCGGCGTGGGCCCGCATTTTCACACTGACCGGCCCGGCACTCGCGCTCGCCATCATCGCATACGGCTTTGCCGCCTCGGCGCTGCCCGTCTGGCTGCTCCTTGCCCCGCGAGATTATCTGAGCGCCTTCATCAAGGCCGGCGCGATCTTTGCCCTCGCCGCCGGCATCCTCCTTGTGCGTCCTTTGGTGCAGATGCCCGCGCTCACTCGCTTTGTGGACGGCACGGGCCCGGTCTTCGCGGGAAAAGTTTTCCCGTTCTGCTTCATCACCATCGCCTGCGGCGCGGTCAGCGGTTTTCACTCGCTCATCGCTTCGGGCACGACGCCGAAGATGATCCTCCGCGAGGGTCACGCCAGGTTGATCGGCTATGGCGCGATGCTGATGGAGTCCTTCGTCGGTGTGATGGCCATGGTCGCCGCTTGCGCAATGACCCCGGGCGTCTATTTTGCCATCAACAGTCCGTCGAGTATCGTGGGCGCGACCGCGGAAGCCGCCGCAACCACGATCAGCGCGTGGGGCTATCCGCTCGACGGGCAAACCATGCATGACCTCGCGCGCGCCGTCGGTGAACAGACGCTGCTCAATCGCGCGGGCGGCGCGCCTTCGCTCGCCGTCGGCATGGCGCAGATTTTTTCCAGCACCATCGGCGGCCCGCGCCTCCTGAGCATCTGGTACCACTTCGCGATCATGTTCGAGGCGCTTTTCATCCTGACGGTTCTGGATGCCGGCACGCGCGTCGGACGCTTCATGGTCCAGGAGCTCGGCGGGCACGTCTGGAAACCATTCGCCCGCACCGGCTGGATGCCGAGCATCTTGCTTTCGAGCGGCTTAATCGTCGGCGCGTGGGGCTATTTCCTCTACCAGGGCGTCCTCGATCCGCTCGGTGGCATCAATTCGCTCTGGCCGCTCTTCGGAATCGCCAACCAATTGCTGGCGGCCGTGGCGCTCGTCGTGGCCACCACAATCCTCATGAAGATGGGCCGCCGGCGCTGGCTCTGGGTCACGCTCGTGCCCATGGCCTGGCTCGTGACCGTCACCATGACCGCCAGCTATCAGAAAATTTTCGATCCAAGCGTGCGCGTAGGATTTCTTGCCTATGCTTCCGCGCTTTCCGCGCAGATTGCCTCGGGGCAAATTCCCGCGGCAAACATCGCGGAGACGCAGCGCGTGATTTTCAACCAGCGGCTCGACGCCGTCGTCACCGGAGTCCTGGCCCTGATGATCCTAGCTCTACTCGTGGACGCACTGCGTCATTGGTACGGACTGCTGGCGCGCAAGAAGGAGCCTGTTCTCCACGAGGCTCCCTACATCGCCACGCGGTGGACGGAGGGAGCCGAGGGAGCCCAAGGAGATTGACATTGATGCTCGCATTAACGAATAGACTGCCACAACTCGCACGCACGGCCTGGCGCTGGCTCCGCGAATGGAGCGGCGACGCTGCCTACGAACGATACGTCCATTCCGCGGCGAGTCTTCGCCGGCAGGAGCCTGCGCTTTCCCCAACCGAGTTTTACGTCCAACAGCTCGAGCGGCGCTACTCCCGCCCGAGTCGCTGTTGTTAGGGGATTGCCTGAGAGAAAGAGCGCGCCGCTCGAACGTCAGAGCTCTTCGTCATCTTCGGAGCGCTTGAGCGGAATGGTTCTCGTCGTGACCCGCACATCTTGCGCGCGGATACCGGCGAGGATCGCGCGCCGCGTCTCGGCGGGGAGGGATTCCGGCGCGAAAACGCCCGCCAGCGCCCGCGGAAAGTGTTTCACGAAGAGCGTGGCCATGTGCGCCGTGGCGAACGCTACGGGAGTCGTGAAGAGACCCCGCCGGCGAATCTGGTAGAGCGTCGGAAACGCGCAATCCACGCGGATTAGCACCGGCTGCTCCTTCTTTTCGCCACGCACCAGGACGGCCGCGGCAAACCGCGCATTCTGTAGAATGCCTTGCCGGATGAGTTTGGCAACCAGACGCGGCGTCGGCGTATGCGGAAAGCGGTGCCTCACAATTCCGCGGGATCTGCTCAGTTTTCCCTGGCGGTGCCAGCGGCGCAACCGGTCAATTTCGTTCCCGCCGATCTTTACGTCCAGTTCGCGCATGGGGATGAAGTGCGGCAGCGTTGCCACTTCGTCCTGCGCCGCGAGGACCACGCGAACAGCGCCCACCGGCTCAGCGAAACGGAATTTTTCGGGCTCCCCAAATCGCTTCCCCAGGTGGAATTTTCCGTCGCGATACACGCGCGGATGCGATACCGCCTCGTCGAATGACATCTCCGGCGACCATTGCGAGATGGGGTCGTCGCTTTCGGTGCTTTCGTAGAGACGAATCTGAACGGATTCGACGCGGTCAAGCGCGTCCGCTGCGCGCCGCACCAAGAGATTGGTCAGTCCGGGAGCCGCCCCGCCATTAATTACGGCCGCGCGACGCTTCTCTTCGAAGCGTTTTCCGTACCGAACCTGTTCCGCTTTGAAGGGGTGCCGCGTGAGGTGCGAACTCAGGTCGAGATAATGCGCCCGTAGGCGTAGCGCCGCTCGCAGCACGATCTCGTTGAACACCGAAGCCGTTGCGTTGACGATGAGCTGGCAGCCGCGCCCCGCGCGCACAATCCCGCGCAAATTGCGCGCATTCACTTTGGCGACGGGGATGGTGCTCTTTTTGCCGAGGAAGCGCCGCGCCCGCTCGGGGTCGCGGTCGCCGCACCAGACGGTGTGGCCCTGGCGTTCGAGCAACTGTGCGAGAAGAGAGCCCGTGGCCCCCGCACCCAAAACGAATATCCGCATGTGGCCGAAACTCTACCACATTCCCTCGGCGCTGTTCCCGCGGGCTTCCCCAAATTGCAGACGGCGGCATACAGGCGTAGACTGCTCTTGAAACTCCGACCCCCGCGGCTTAATGGAGAGAAATCCCAGGGCGGCAGGGGCGAGTCCCGGTTCCATCGGGACGAGGGTTCGGGCGGAAACGCCCGCGCCTCCCGCGCTTGGAAAGGAGTGCCGCTGCCAGGGCAGGTCTGCCCCGGCGGTGTCGCCCGATTCCAAGCACCGAATCGGGCGTTCGTATTTCTAGATCCTTGTGGCAAGAGGGCAGGCAACTGCGTTCAGTCAGCATCGCGAGCACATGACACTTCACGACAAACTCGGCCGCCCCATCACCGACCTGCGCATCTCGGTGACGGACCGCTGCAACTTCCGCTGCGTCTATTGCCGCTCCGCGAAGCCGGAGAATCACCGCGGCGGTGAAGACATTCTTTCCTGGGACGAGCTCGAGCGCCTTGCGCGCATCTTCGTCAGCCTGGGCATCCGGAAAATCCGTGTAACCGGTGGAGAGCCACTCGTCCGCGACGGCATCGAAGATTTCATCGCGCGGCTGCGCGCACTCGGCGTCCAGGACCTTTCGATGACTACGAACGGCCACAGGCTGGCCGAGCGCTGCGACCGCCTGATCAAGGCAGGCCTGGGCCGCATTAACATCAGCCTCGACTCCCTCGACCCGGTCAAGTTCGAGCGCGTCACGCGCACCCGCTCCTTCGCTTCCGTCATGGCCGGGATTGACGCCGTGCAGAACTCGTCCCTGGCCCCAGCAAAAATTAACGCCGTTCTTGTCCGCGGCCTAAACGACGAAGAGGTCGAGGACTTTGCCGCCTTTGCCCGTGAGCGCGGCATCATCATGCGTTTTATCGAATTCATGCCGCTCGATGCGGATCGCCACTGGACGCGCAATCTCATGGTCCCCGCGGCGGAAATCCAGCGCCGCATCGAAGCCCGGTGGAAGCTCTTGCCCGTCCCGCACGAACGGAGCGAGACTGCGCGGAAGTTCCGCTTCGCCGACGGAGCACCCGGCGAAATCGGGCTGATCGCTCCGGTCACGCAGCCCTTCTGCGGCTTTTGTTCGCGCATCCGCCTGACGGCGGACGGCAAGCTCCGCACCTGCCTTTTCAGCAAAGACGACCACGATCTGAAGGATCTCCTGCGCGGGGGTGCGCCGGACGAAGATCTGATTTACTTCATCCGCTCGGTTGTGTACGAAAAAGAGGAGGGCCACCGCATTAATGCGCCCGACTTCGTACCCCCCTCCCGTACCATGGTGTTTATCGGCGGATAGTGGAAAATCACGCCAAAAAGCGCGAAACTGCATCTAAGAGACAGGGAAGATTCATCCGGGCGAAACGACTCCTTAAATGGGCACCATAGTCTCCATCTCGAAATCTCCTCCGCTCCTTGGAGCCGAGCAGCCGCTCTCGGTGCGTGCGCCCGAGATTGAGAAGGGCGTTGGCTGCGATTTTGACAGCTATCTGCTCGTGCCGGACACCACCCTTGACGAGCGCATCGCCGCGGCCAAGGCGCGGCTCGGCAAAGACGTCGTCATCCTCGGGCATCATTACCAGCGCGATGAAGTCATCAAATTCGCCGACTACCGCGGCGATTCTCTGAAACTATCCCAGCAGGCCGCGGCGGCGGCCGACGCCCGGTACATTGTTTTCTGCGGCGTCCACTTCATGGCCGAAAGCGCCGACGTCCTCCGCCAGCCGCACCAGGCTGTCGTCTTGCCGGATCTTAACGCCGGCTGTTCCTTGGCGGACATGGCCGACATCGGTCAGGTCGAGACGTGCTGGAACGAGCTCGAGTCGCTCGGCGATCTAAAGGTCGTTCCCATCACCTACATGAATTCCACCGCCGCCATCAAAGCCTTCACCGGTGAGCACGGCGGCGCCGTCTGCACGAGCACAAACGCGGCCAACGTGATGCGCTGGGCGTACGAGCGCGGCGAGCGCGTGCTCTTCCTGCCCGACGAGCACCTCGGCCGCAACACTGCGTTTCGGATGGGTATTCCGCTCGACGAAATGATCGTCTGGGACCCGTATCAGGAAATGGGCGGCAACACACCGGAAGCGGTCAAAAGGGCGCGCGTGATTCTGTGGAAGGGCTATTGTTCCGTGCACCAGCGCTTCTTGCCGCAGCACGTCGAGCGCGTCCGCCGCGAGCATCCCGGCATCCGCGTCATCGTCCACCCGGAATGCCGCTTCGATGTCGCTGAGGCGGCTGATCAGATTGGCTCGACCGAGGGCATCATCAAAGCCATCACCGCCGCCGAACCCGGCTCGCAGTGGGCAGTGGGCACGGAAATCCATCTCGTAAACCGGCTGAGCAAAGAGCTTACGGACCGCTCTGTGATATCTCTCGATCCGAGCGTCTGCGTGTGCACCACGATGTTCCGCATCACGCCGCAGCATCTCCTCTGGGCGCTCGAAAACTTGGCTGAGGGCCGCGTCGTCAACCGAATTTCCGTTGGGGAGAATGCGCGCCACTGGGGCCGGGTCGCCCTCGAACGAATGCTCAGCCTGCGCTGAAGCCGCACCATCGGAAAGAATCGCACAGTACGGACTACGAAATGCCAGACGACGAACAGGATCACGATCCAAACGAAGATCGGCCCGAAGAGCAGCCTCGGATCTTCACTTTGACCGAAGCGGAACGCACTCGCAAAGAGCTCGAGCCGGTTCTCATCGAAGCGATGGATTTCCGCAAGCGGCTCACCGGCCTCGAAAACTCTCTCTCTGCAGTTTCCGCGCGAATCATGATGATGGGGGGTATGCTTGTCCCCTACGAAAAACTCGCTGAGCTCCGCGTCCAGCACGGCCATCTCGCGGAATCCCTCAAAGAAGCCTTGGAAAAAATCCAGTCCACAGGCTGCCTGATCAAGGATCTTGATGTGGGTTTGCTGGATTTTCCCGCGCTTCTGAACAACGAAGAGGTTTATCTCTGCTGGAAGCTCGGCGAAGACCGCATCCGGTTTTATCACCGCCCGGACGAAGGATTTTCCGGACGCAAGCTGCTCGACCCGCGCGACCCCGGCCCCGGCAGCGCCGTCCAGTAACTGTGGCAGCGGGCTCCCTCGTGTTTGTCATTCCGAGCGGAGTCCCGGTCGAAGACCGGGACGGAGTCGAGGAATCTCTCTTGCATTCGTTCTGACTAAGGAAGGACCGTTCTTGTCCACCCATCCCGAAAACCGCCTGAAAGATTCCGCCAGCCCTTATCTTCGTTCCGCCGCGCACCAGCCCATCGGCTGGCACGAATGGGGCGACGCCGCCTTCGCCCGAGCCCGCACGGAAGACAAGCCCATCCTCCTCGATATCGGCGCCGTGTGGTGCCATTGGTGCCACGTCATTGACCGCGAGAGTTACGAGAACCCGGCGATTGCTGCGCTCATCAACGAACATTTTGTCCCCGTGAAAGTGGACCGCGACGAGCGCCCCGACGTGGATTCCCGCTATCAGTCCGCCATCAGCGCCATCTCCGGCCAGGGCGGCTGGCCGCTCACCGGCTTTCTGTTGCCCGACGGCAAACCATTCTTCGGCGGCACTTATTTCCCGCCCGAGGACGCCATGGGCCGCCCCGGCTTCCGCCGAATTCTTCTTGCCGTCGCGGAGTCCTAT
>JBGOWC010000279.1:0-3534 GCA_041478415.1 Terriglobia bacterium | reverse complement strand
GCGACGAGAACAATCCCCGCCAGGTGCACGGCATTCGGCACGGTAAATTCCGACCAATGCGTGAGAGGACTGGACATCAGGTTCACAGGGAGGGAAAGTATAGCATCGAGGGCAAGGCACTGCGGAGGCTCGGCCGATGCTGCCGGAATGAAAAGCAGTCCTGGAGGTGGCTGTGCGCGAATCGCGACGCAAATTCATCTGGCTTCTGGCCGCTAGCGGCTCCCTGCTCGGTTGGCGTCCCCGCACCAGGGCAGCGCAGCAACCATCCGCGCCGCCCAGGACCGGGTTCCCCGGCGAGAAAGAACCGGAAGCGAAGGAGCACAAACCTTCCACCAAGAGGGTGCTCGAGGAGAACCAAAAGGACATCAAGAAAAGTGTCGAAAGGCTCTACGACCTTGCGGCAGAACTCAAGGCGGAGGTGGAAAAGACGGATTCCACCGAGATCCTGTCGCTCCGATTGGTGAACAAGGCGGAAGAGATCGAGAAGCTCGCCCGGCAGATCAAGAATCGCGCCAAGGGCTAAGCGGCCGCGCTCTGCCGCAGAGCCATGGCCGGCGGAAAGCGTTTCACTCGGGGATTCTCCGGCTCTGGCACCACGCTTTGCAACAAGATACAATTTGGACCGAGCAGATCGCGTCCCGGCAGAAATCATCGGAACGCAAACAACGCGCCCGTAGCTCAGATGGATAGAGCACTAGCCTCCGGAGCTAGGGGTCGGGGGTTCGAACCCCTCCGGGCGCGCCACTTTCTCCTCAGATACATCTCGCCTTCCCGGTTTCCACGTTGCGTCGCCGGCCAGCCGTGCGGCAGACTGTCCCGTTGCCGTTTTGCGGCCGCGGCGCGCCGTAGCCACCTATCTTGAGGAAAAAGTGATGACAACGGGGCCGATGACTGCAGATGCGAAAGAGCGCCGGCGCGGGAAACCACTCGCGGGACTCAAAATTCTGGAGATGGGGCAGCTTCTGGCCGGGCCGTTTGCGACCGAATTGCTCGCCTGGTTTGGCGCCGATGTCATCAAGATCGAACCGCCGGGAACGGGCGATCCGTTGCGCACATGGCGCGTCATGCACAAAGGCACTTCGCTCTGGTGGTACATCCTTGGACGAAACAAGAAGTGCGTCACGCTCGACTTGCGCATGGCGAAGGGGCAGGAGATCGCCCGAAAACTCGCCGCGCGCGTGGACGTGGTACTCGAAAACTTCAAGCCGGGAACGCTGGAAAAGTGGGGCCTCGGTTACGAAGACCTGAAAAAAATCAATCCGCGCATCATCCTGGCTCGGATTTCCGGCTGGGGACAAACCGGTCCGAATGCGCACAAGCCAGGATTTGCGTCCGTGGGCGAAGGCGTCGGCGGGTTGCGCTACGTCACCGGCTATCCTGACCGGCCGCCTGCCCGGCCGAATCTCAGCCTCGGGGATTCGCTCGCCGGGCTGCACGCCGCGCTGGGCGTCATGCTGGCGGTTTACGATCGCGACGTCCGAGGCGCCGACACGGGCCAGGTCGTGGACGTGGCCATCTATGAATCGGTGTTCAACATGATGGAGTCCGTCGTGCCCGAGTACGACAAGGCAGGCGTGGTGCGCGAGCGCGGCGGCACACGCCTCTCCGGGATCGTTCCCACCGGCACGTATCCATGCAAAGACGGCATTGACATCATCATCGGAGCGAACAGCGACACCCTCTTCAAGAGCTTGATGACCGCCATGGACCGCCTCGATCTGGCAAACGCCCCGTGGCTGGAGCACAACGACGACCGCGTGCGCCACGTGGACGAGATTGACGAGGCGATTGCCCAGTGGACGCGCCAGCACGCGTCTGAAAAAGTCGTGCGCATACTCGAGGCCGCCGGAGTTCCCGTGGGGCCGATCTATTCCGCGGCCGACATGCTTCGCGATGCGCATTTCCAGGCGCGCGGGCTGTTCGAAGAGGTGGACTTGGGCGGCGGCGACACCGTCAAGCTGCCCGCTCGCGTTCCCCGGCTAAGCGAAACCCCCGGCGGGATGGAATGGATTGGCCCCCCGCTCGGGGCGCACAACCGGGAAATCTTTGGCGAGCTGCTCGGCTATTCGGACGAAGAGTTGAAACAGCTTGCCGCCGAAGGGGTGATCTAGCGGGCCCTCGTTCTTTCCAAGCGAAACCTTTTCCGGGAATTGCTTGACAGCCTCCGGGTGGTGAGATAAACCGGAAACAATTGCAACGCTTGTTTCATGAGACTATTCTGCCTGGGGGTGGATGGAAATGACTCATCGGCAATGGATTGCGACGCTTGGTTTGTTCGCATTCGTGATTGCACTTACCTGTCTTGCGCCGGAAGCACAGGCGCAGGGTGTCACCGCAACGCTGGATGGGAGGGTCCTCGATGCCTCCGGCGGCAGCGTCGCCAAAGCTACGATTACGATCGCAAACACAGCGACCGGATTGACGCGTACCGTCCAGAGCTCTGACGCGGGCGAGTACGTGATTCCCGCCTTGCCCGCGGGTGAATACACCGTCACGGCTGAATTTACCGGATTCCGCAGGCAGAGCAAGAGCATCACGCTGCAAGTGGGGCAGACGGCGACGCTTGATTTCTCGCTCTCCCCCGGTGAAGTCGCGCAGAAGGTGGAAGTCGAAGCGACTTCCGAGCTTGCCGAGCCCACGCGCACCCAGGTCAGCACGGTCATCACCGAGCGGCAGATCACGAACTTGCCCGTGAATGGCCGTTCGTTCATTGACTTTGCGCTCCTCTCGCCCTCGGTGCAGGTAGGCGACACCACTTCGGGAAGCACTGACGTAATCGTTGAGCCGGTGACCAAACTGTCCTTCGCCGGGCAAAACATTCACTACAATTTCATCGCCGTGGACGGCGCGGACGATATTTCCACGGCGTCCGGTATCCAGCGCGGGACGCCGCCGCAGGAGTCCGTCCGCGAATTCCGCGTGATTAATTCGGACTATTCGGCGGAATTCGGCCGCGCCACAGCCGGCATCGTGAACATCATCACGCGCGGCGGCACCAATAATTGGCACGGCACACTTTACGAATACTTCCGCAACAACAAGCTGGACGCCATCAATTTGCTGCAGGCGAGCGGGGCCCACGTACTCCGGCAGAACCAGTTTGGTGGGGCCATTGGCGGGCCGCTGCAGAAGGACAAGACGTTTATCTACGCCAATTACGAGCTTCAGCGCCGCGGTGAATCTCCGTTCTACAACTCCGCAGTGCTGGCGAACATTGACGACATCAACACCGTAAAGACGACGGCGTTTGGTTTGGCCCCGGAGCCGGACCTCGGCAGCGTCTTGCGGACCAACGACACCGACAACGGCTTCATCCGCATCGATCACAGCTTCAGCCAGAATCAAAACCTGTATCTCCGCTACTTCATCAATGACGGCCGGCTGCTCAACCAATCGCCTCTGAATGACGGCTTCGATCTCCCGTCGGCATTCAAAAACAATTTCTACCGCGACCAGTCACTCTCGGGCAGCCTGGCGTCTGTTTTTTCGTCGAAGCTGGTCAATGAGGTGCGGGTACAGTATGCCCGCCGGTCG
>JBGOWC010000201.1:0-4567 GCA_041478415.1 Terriglobia bacterium | reverse complement strand
TTTCGGGCATCGAATGCCAATATCCACGATGCGCTCAAGGAAGGGGTTCGCGGGTCAACCGGCAAGCGCCACCGCATGCAGGATCTTCTGATCGTCGCCGAATTGGGCCTCGCCCTCGTGCTTCTGGTTTGCGCAGGGCTGACCATCCGCAGCATTGTGTCGCTGCGAAATGTGAATCCGGGGTTCAATCCGAAGAACGCCCTTACCTACGAGGTCTCTCTCTCCACAGTCAGTTATCCGACGGGCGCAAGCGTCCGGAACTATTTCCGCGAACTGGAGCGGAAGTTGCTGAGTCAACCCGGTGTCGAAGCTGTTTCAGTCGGCAATGACGTTCCCTTGCGGGACGACAGTGAGATCTGGTTCTACGTCGTGGGGCGGCCGATCCCGCCGCAGGAGCAAATGCCCTGGGCCGTTCACTACATCGTTTCGCCGGGTTATCAGGAGGCTATGGGGCTTCACCTCATCCAGGGCAAATTCTTCACGGCACAAGACAACGAAACAGGTCCGCTCACCGCTGTGATTGATGACCAGATGGCCCGTGGGCTATTCCCGAACGAAGCGGCGATTGGTCACAGCATTGTGATTCCGATACCGGGATTCGACCAGCCTCGCGAAATCGTGGGAATTGTGAACCACGTCAAACACTGGGGGCTCGCACAAGATGCCAGCAACCGGATTCAGTACCAGCTCTATATGCCCTTCAATCAAATTCCGGACAAGTTTTTCGGTGAGCTTGCCGGGCAGGCCATGACCATGATCGTGCGAACGGCTTCCGATCCGCACGCGATGATGGGCGCTGTTCGAGAAACATCGCAAGCGCTGGACAAAAATCAGGCCGTTTTCGGACTGAAGATCATGGAGGACATCGTGCAGGATTCGTTCGCCGGGCAGCGCTTCGCGACGTTGCTGCTCAGCGCATTCGCCGGCGTGGCCTTGCTTCTTGCGGCTGTCGGAATTTACGGCGTGATGTCCTACCTCGTCAGCCAGCGCACGCAGGAGATGGGCATCCGCATGGCTCTTGGTGCGACGCGCGGCAACGTCTTGCAACTCATCCTGCGCCACGGCGGAGTTCTGGCGGCGATCGGTACAGGCATTGGGCTTGTCGCGTCTCTGGGCTTTACGCGGCTTCTCGCGAGTCTGCTCTTCGGTGTCAAAGCAACCGATCCGATCACGTTCGTTGGCGTCGCTCTACTCCTGCTCGGGGTCGCATTTCTGGCTTGTTACCTGCCGGCACGGCGCGCCACGCGCGTGGACCCCATGGTCGCCCTGCGCTACGAATGAGCGCGCCCGCGCTTTTCACGTTGCAGGACGAGGACGGGGCTTGCTGCGTTAGGATTCCAAGTAGAATAGAAGCGGATCTCCAACTCGAATGAAACCTCGAATATCACATTCCCACCGCGTGCTTTTGGCCGATGACCAGGCGGACATCCGCGATGCTCTCCGCCTGCTCCTGAAGAGCGAGGGTTATGAGACGCACTCGGTCGCGTCGCCCGCCGAGGCGCTGGCCGCCATCGAAGCGCGCGAATTCGACGCTGTGCTTATGGATCTCAACTACGCGCGCGACACGACCTCCGGCCAGGAAGGCCTGGACCTTCTCAGCCGGATTCAAGCCGTGGATGGCACACTACCCGTCGTGGTGATGACCGCCTGGGGCAGCGTCGAGGTGGCTGTCGAGGCCATGCGCCGCGGCGCTCGCGACTTTCTCCAGAAGCCCTGGGAAAATACCCGCTTGCTCACGATTCTCCGCACGCAGATTGACTTGCGCCAAGCGTTGCGGCACGCGTCGCGTCTCGAAGCCGAAAATCGCCTGCTTCGCGCCGAGTCGCGCCCGACGTTGATTGCCGAGTCGGCAGTGATGCAGTCCGTTCTCGAATTGGTTGCACGGATTGGCCCGTCCGATGCCAACGTGCTTATCACCGGCGAGCATGGCACCGGAAAAGAAGTCGTGGCGCAAACGCTTCACGCGCTATCGTCCCGCGCGCCGCGGCCCATGATCACGGTCAATGCGGGAGGCCTTTCGGAAGGCGTTTTCGAGAGCGAGCTGTTCGGACACGTGAAGGGCGCATTCACGGACGCGCGCGCCGATCGCGTCGGACGATTCGAACTGGCTGACGGCAGCACGCTCTTTCTCGACGAGATTGCCAACGTCCCGCTGAATCTCCAGGCTAAGCTTTTGCGCGTTCTTGAAACCGGAGAATTGGAGCGCGTCGGCTCATCGAACACGCGCCGCGTGGATGTACGCGTCCTCGCTGCCACGAACGCCAATGTGGAAGCCGAAACGGCAGCCGGACGCTTCCGCCAGGACCTTTTGTTCCGCCTGAATACGATTGAAATCCAGCTTCCCCCGCTGCGCGAGCGCCGGGAAGACATTGACCTGCTCGCCCATCATTTTCTGCGAGGATACGCACAACGCTATCGGAAAAACGCTTCCGGATTCGACGCCTCGGCCGCGCAGGCGCTCCGCGAGCATCCCTGGCCGGGAAATGTCCGCGAGCTCGATCATGCAGTCGAGCGCGGCGTGCTGCTTTCTGAGGGGAACCAGGTTCGCGCCGCAGACCTCGGCCTGCGCGCGCCGGCCTCGGGCAGCCTGGCCCGGCTTGAAGAGATGAGCCTCGACGACGTAGAGCGCCACCTGATTCACCGGACGCTTGCGCGGTACGAGGGAAATGTCAGCCAGGCCGCCAAAGCCCTCGGGCTGAGCCGCAGCGGCCTCTACCGGAGGCTGCAAAAGCACGGACAGCAATGACGCCGCTTTCCTACGAACGCCGCGTCCAGTTCCTGGCGCTGGCGGCGGGTCTGCCGGGTTCGCTCATCGCGCTACTTCTTCTCTGGACCGGCGACTATTCCTCACGGACCGCTTGGACGCTGACCCTTCTCATCGTCTGTTTCTGGCTCGGCTTCGCCGTCTCGCTGCGTCATCGCGTGGTCTTTTCTCTGCAAACGCTGTCGAATTTACTGGCCGCGCTGCGCGAGGAAGACTTTTCGATCCGTGCGCGGGGGGCACGAAGCGACGACGCGCTTGGCGAGGTGATGATCGAGGTGAATGCGCTGAGCGAAACGCTCCGCTCGCAACGCCTCGGCGCTCTCGAAGCGACGGCGCTCCTGCGAACGGTGATGGAAGAGATTGACGTCGCCATTTTCACGTTCGACAACGCGTCGCGGTTGAGGCTCGTCAACCGCGCGGGCGAGCGGCTCGTGGGTCGCCCGGCCGAACGAATCCTGGGGCTGACCGCTGCCGGACTCGGACTCGAAGGATGCCTCGATGGTGAGCCGGCGCGAACGATCGAATTGAATTTTCCCGGCGGCTCCGGCCGATGGGGAATGCGCCGCGGATCGTTTCGGCAGGGTGGCTTACCGCATCACCTGCTGGTTCTGAGCGACCTCAGCAGGGCCCTGCGCGACGAGGAGCGCCTGGCGTGGCGACGCCTTATCCGCGTCCTCGGCCACGAGCTCAATAATTCACTAGCGCCAATCCAATCCGTTGCACAGAGCCTGGAAACGGGACTCCTGCGCAGCACGACCTTGCCCGAGCTGCAATCCGGCAGCGCCGCGACAGTTTTGGACGACATGCGGCAGGGTCTCGCCATTATCCGCTCGCGCACCGAGGCGCTCGGGCGGTTCACGGCCGCGTACGCCAAGCTGGCTCGGCTGCCGCAGCCGACTCTCGCTCCGATGGAAGTGAGCGGTTGGATTCACCGCGTCGTCCAACTGGAAAGCCGCGTGAAACTCGAACTCGCGGAGGGGCCGGAAGTCCCCCTGACCGCCGATGCGGACCAGCTTGAACAACTGCTGATCAACCTGGTTCATAATGCCGCGGATGCGGCGCTTGAAACAGGCGGCGGCGTGGAGGTCGGATGGTCGCGCAACGGCTCGCATTTGGAAGTTTGGGTGCGCGATGAGGGCCCCGGGCTTTCGAATACGACGAACCTCTTCGTCCCCTTTTTCACCACGAAACCGGGCGGCTCGGGCATTGGCCTGGTCCTATGCCGGCAGATCGCGGAAGCCCATGGCGGGGCGCTCACGCTCGAAAATCGCCGCGACGCGCGTGGGTGCGAAGCCCGGCTCCGCTTGCCCCTCTGACGGCGCTGCCCTCGCCTCTTCGTATCCTACTGCCTCGGTTTCTCTGGCCGTGAACCTGATGTCTCTTGATGAAAATTGATGCAGGAACCTTCACCGCTCAGCGCCATTTTCCTGTATTCTCTCTAGGGCAAGATTGCCGCTGCGCTGCAGCGCGTGAAACTCGGAAGATCTCCGAACAGGAGTGAGGATGAGCTTGACTGCCGTTCAAGAGGTTCGACCCTGGGACCGACCGTTTTGGGAGCCCGCACCAGGCAAGTCAGCGGTTTTGATTTATCTCGTTCTCATCCATGTGTTGGCGATCGTTGGGCTGATTCTTTATCCGCTCCCCAGCTTGAAGATTTTGGGGCTGGCGGTCCTCTTGACGGCATTTGGCGGCTTCGGCACGACGGTCGTTTATCATCGCCTCCTCGCGCACCGCACCCTCAAGCTCAACAAAATCGTCGAGCACTTCCTGATTTTCTGGGCCATGTTCAACGGCTCCGGAGCA
>JBGOWC010000094.1:0-7060 GCA_041478415.1 Terriglobia bacterium | reverse complement strand
GAAGGCGCGCGTCGAGGACGCCATGCACGCCACCCGCGCAGCCGTCGAGGAAGGCATCGTTCCCGGCGGCGGTACGGCGCTGCTTCGCTGCCTCGGACCTCTCGAGAAGCTCAAGCTCCACGATGACGAGGCCGTCGGCGTCAACATCGTGAAGCGCGCGCTCGAAGAGCCGGCACGCCAGATCGCGCAAAACGCCGGCGCCGAAGGCGCGGTCGTAGTCGGTAGGATCCGCGAGTCGAAAGACGATAACTTCGGCTTCAACGCGGATACCGGCGATTACGGCGACATGGTGAAGATGGGCGTCATTGACCCGGCCAAGGTCACCCGCCTGGCGCTGCAGAACGCAGCCTCCATCGCGGGCCTGATGCTCACCACCGAAGCGCTCGTTGCCGAACTCAAGGAAGACGATAGGAAGGCCGTCGGCGCCGGTGCACCAGGTCCGGGCGGCATGGGCGGCATGTACTAAGAGCCGTTCGCGCAACCTAACTTGAACGAAAAGAAGGGCGTCCCGGTCATCCCGGGGCGCCTTTTTCCTTTGCCTCCCTTCCTTGCCTCCCTCTCCCGCCTCGGCTATAGTTGCCCCGCTCACCAGACTCCTCAGGGGGGAGTCCGACAACATGCCAGGCCTTTTGCGGCGGTTTCTTCCGCGCGAAGAGGGTTTCTTCGACCTTTTCGTCAAACAGGCGGAAAACATCCAAGCTGGAGCGAAAGCCCTGGTCGAGATGCTTTCGCATTACACGGGTGTCCCCGAGCAGGCGCAGAGCATCAAGGCGCTCGAGCATGACGGCGACGAAATCACTCACAACATTTTCACGAAGCTGAACCAGACCTTTGTCACGCCCTTCGACCGGGAAGACATCCACGAGCTTTGCTCCACAATGGATGATGTCCTCGATCTCATCGACGCTGCGGCCAGCCGTCTTGTCACCTATCGAGTTAACTCCGTCCGCGCGGGAACCGCCGATTTGGCGAGGATCCTTCTGACATCTACCGCCGAAGTTGGCGCGGCCGTCAGCGCCTTGAGCAAACCCGACCACGTTCTTGAGCACTGCATCGAAATCAACCGCCTTGAGAACGAGAGCGATCGTCTCTGCCGGACTTTGATCGCCCAGCTCTTCGACGAGGAAAAAGACCCGGTCCAGATCATCAAATGGAAAGAAATCTTTGAAGTGATCGAGACCGCTGTGGACAAGTGCGAAGACGTCGCCAACGTCCTCGAAACGGTTACGCTCAAGAACGCGTGATCGGCTCGCCCGATGCCTGGAGCCTTATGCGTGAAGCGCCTCCCTACATGCCGCCGCCCACGCCGGGCAAAGCCCCGTGAATAGCTTTCACCTGCTTTTCCTCATCATCGGGCTGACCCTGGCCTTCGAGTTTTCAAATGGCTGGCACGACGCGGCCAACTCCATCGCCACCGTCGTCTCCACGCGCGTCCTCACTCCGTTCAAAGCCGTCGCCTGGGCGGCCTTCTGGAACTTCATCGCCGCGTTTGCCTTCGGCACGGCCGTCGCGAAAACCATCGGCAAGGGCCTCGTGCACATCGAGATGATCAACGAGCACGTCCTCCTCGCGGGCCTTCTCGGCGCCATCACCTGGAACATGATCACGCTCATTCTCGGCCTTCCGACCAGCTCGTCGCACGCGCTGATGGGCGGCTACGGCGGCGCGGCCGTCGCCAACGCGGGCTTCAAGGCCATCATCGTCAGCGGCTGGACCAAGCCGGTCCTTTTCATCTTCCTTTCGCCAGTCATTGGAATGCTCGTATCCATAACCGTGAGCGTAATCACAAGCTGGATCGTCCGCAGCCAGGCGCCTTCCAAGGTGGACCGCTGGTTCCGCCGCCTGCAACTCCTCTCCGCCGCGGGCTACAGCCTCGGCCACGGCACCAACGACGCGCAAAAAGGCATGGGCATCATCACCACCGCCCTCGTCGCCGGCGGCCTCATGAAGAGCTACTCGGTCCCCTACTGGGTCATCATTTGTTGTCATTTGGCGATGGGCGGCGGCACCATGGCCGGCGGCTGGCGCATCATCAAAACCATGGGCCAGCGCATCACCAAGCTGACTCCGTTCGGCGGGTTTGCCGCCGAGACGGCGGGCGCCCTGACCCTGATCGGCACCGCGCATTTCGGCATCCCGGTCAGCACCACGCACACCATCACCGGCGCCATCGTCGGCGTCGGTGCATCCCGCCGCCTCACCGCGGTCCGCTGGGGCGTTACCCGCCGCATCGTATGGGCCTGGGTCCTCACCATTCCCTGCGCCGCCCTGATCGGCGCGGGCCTCTTCCACGTCCTTCAGTCCTGGCTCCGTTAGCCCCTATGGAGTGCGTCAGCTTGTTCCCGCTTTTCTGCTACGTGTCGCCCCATCGCGAAAAGCTGCCCCGCCTGCGCCGTCGGGCTGTTCTGGGTTATTATCTTGGAGTCTTAGGGATACCGAGATGACCGAACACCGCCCCAAATTCGCCACTGTCGAAGAAGCCGTTGACGACATCCGCCAGGGCAAGATGATCGTCCTGGTGGATGATGAAGACCGCGAAAACGAAGGCGACCTCGCCATGGCCGCCGAAAAAATCACCCCCGAGGCCATCAACTTCATGGCTCGGCACGGCCGCGGGCTTATCTGCCTGACGCTCACCGAAGAGCGCTGCGACGAGCTTCACCTGCCGCTCATGTCGCCGATCAACACCTCGGCCCATGGCACCGCATTCTGCGAAGCCATTGACGCGCGCTACGGCATCACCACCGGCATCAGCGCCGCCGACCGCGCCATTACGATTCTTGCCGCGACCGATCCCAAAACCAAGCCGCAAGACCTTGCTCGTCCCGGCCACGTTTTCCCGCTTCGCGCGCGCAACGGAGGGGTCCTCGTCCGCGCCGGCCAGACCGAAGCCTCCGTGGATCTCGCGCGGATCGCGGAGCTCAGTTCCGCGGGCGTGATCTGCGAAATCATGAACGAGGACGGCACGATGTCCCGCGTGCCGCAGCTCCTCGAATTCTGCCGCGCGCACAACCTGAAGATGGTCACCGTCGCGGACCTCATCCGCTATCGCATGCAACACGAGCGCTACGTCCACCGCGTCGCCGAGACCGTCCTGTCCACGCGCTTTGGCGATTTCCGCATGATCGCTTATTCCAGCGACGTGGACCGCGACCAGCACGTCGCGCTCGTTCGCGGAGAACTCGATGGCGTCGAGCCGACGCTCGTTCGCGTTCATTCTCACTGCCTCACCGGCGACGTCTTCGGCTCGACCACCTGCGATTGCCACGAAATCGTTGCCAAGTCGCTCGAAACCATCGCCAAGGAAAACCGCGGAGTTTTTCTCTACCTGCACCACACCGGCCGCGGCTTCGGCATCGAATCCTCGGACGAACCTGGCACATTGCCGCAGATTCATTTCCACGCCCGCGGCCAGCTCGACCGCGAACCGGCCCGCCAGCGCATGGTCCAGCACGAAAGCGGCATCGGCGCGCAAATTCTGATTGATCTCGGCCTCAGAGATATTCGCGTCCTGACAAACCATCCGAAAAAAGTTGTCGCTCTTGAAGGCTACGGCATCCGCATCGCCGATCAGGTTCCGCTGCGCATCGAAGCGCCGCGCCCCACCCACCAGATCCTGTAACCACGCGCACGTCTTTCCGATCCCGTCGCGCGCGCCGGGAAGATTCTTTTTCAGAATTTATTCAGTTTTCGGCTACGCAGGAGGTGAAGGCGGCTCAGAGGGCTTCGCGGGCTTCGGCGCCTCCGGTTTCCCCACGGTCAGATACTTCCGCATCTTCTCGAGCTTCTTGGGTCCGATTCCCTCCACGGCAAGAAGATCATCCACGCTCTGGAACGCACCGTAGCTCTTGCGCATTTCGATGATGCGCTTCGCCGTCACCGGACCGATCCCCGGCACGAGCTGCAATTGGTAAGACGTCGCGGTGTTGATATTGATCGGCCGCAGCGGCGGTTTTTTCGTGGTCGCTCCTGAGAGGCAAGGGAAAATGCATACAGCGAAACCAAAGAGGAGAAGGAATCGGAAGACTGGTGACCGCCACTTCATTGCCCAGCATAATGCCAAGAATACCTATATCAGTCAATAACTAAGGTTGAGTGGACTTGCTTACACAAGGCGCGTTCCTTGTGCGTCGTACATCTCGGTGTCCCCGAACAGCGCCGCCTGCGCCTCAATCTGCGGCCGGTCGCCCACCACCACGATCTGCATGTTCGCCGAATCAAAATATGTCCGCGCCGCGGAGAGCACATCGCTGGCTGCGAGCGCGCGAACTTTGTCCCGGTAGGTCTCGAGATAATCATCTGCCAATTCGTTGAGGGCGACTGTCGAGAGCTGCGACAGCAGCCCATCCTGCGTCCCAAGCCCGAGCGAAAAAACTCCACTCAGGTAATTCCGCGCGTCGGCCAGCTCGTCATCCGGAACCGGCAGCGAGCGCATGCGGTCGAGTTCGTAAAACATCTCCGTCAGCGTCGCCGCCACGACGTCACTGCGCACCGCCGCGGAAATGGAAAAGTAGCCATGTTCTCGCAGCGCGTTGACGCCGCTTCGCGGGCTATATGTATAGCCTTTCGCCTCGCGGATATTCATCACCAGCCGCGAATTGAACGCTCCGCCGTAAATGCTGTTCGTGAGCCCGAGCCGCACCCAGTCCGGATGTTTCCGCGTGATCGCCGGACATCCCAGGAGAATCTGCGCCTGCACTGCCCCGGGCAGATGCACTAAATACACGCGCCGTCCGCGCGGCCTAGGCGGCGCTGCGGCGGTGCGCGTTGCGGGTTTCTGTCCCGCCCAGCCGCCGAAGACCGATTCAATCTGCTTGAGCATCGTCCCCGGTTCAAAATCACCGACCAGGATAAGCAGCGCATTCGCCGGTGAATAGGTATCACGATAGACTTTGACCAATTCATCTCGCCGGTACGCCTCGACCTGCGCCTCGCTGGGCGACACCTGCGCGTAGGGATGCGCGCCGAAAAGCACCTTGCGCAGCCGTTCGCCCGCGAGAAACCCAGGCGTTGTCCGCTCGAGTTTCACGGCTTCGAGTTTCTGCCGGCGCTCGCGCTCGAATTCTCCTTCGGGAAAAGACGCCTCGCGCGCCAGCTCACTCACCAGGCCCAGCAGCGGCTCCGAAAACTCCGAAAGCCCAGCGAACGAGATCGCCGTCGTATCCGCTCCGGCCCCCGCCGATAAATCGGCGCCGATCCCCCGCAAGTCTTCTTCAATCTGTCGGCTCGCGCGATTTTTCGTTCCGGTGCGCACAACCGTCGCCGTCATTTCCGCCAACCCCGGCGCGCGATCAGCCGCCGCGGCGTTGCCCGAACGAAAAAAAAGCTCGCCCGTAAACCTCGGTACGCTGTGCGATTCCGCGAGAACAACTTCGAGGCCGTTCGAGAGCCGCGCGCGCGTTCGCTTTGGCCAGGAGACCGGGCGTTCCGCCGCAAGCGCCGGAACGGCGGCGCGCATTTCCGGAGCAGGCGTAGCGGCCATCACGCGGCCTCCTGCTGCCCGGCCGTCGCACGCTGGCGAAAGACAATCGCTCGCTTTTCGTTTCGCAGATATTTCCGCGCGGCTGCATGCACATCTTCGCGCGTTACGGCGAGAAAACCGTCGAGAATCGAGTTGACCAGTTGCGGCTCGTTGTCAAACAGCGTGAAACAAGCGAGCAAGTGCATCAGCCCATAGTGCGGCATGTAGCCGCCGCGCCCGCCTTCAAGCGTCGCGTAGAAGTCCGACCGGAATTTCACTTTCAACTGGTGTAGCTCGTCCTCCGTGATTCCCTTCTCCACGACCTCGCGCATGACGGCGTCAAATTCCGTGAGCGTCGCTTCCGGCGAATACTCCGGTTTGTGCAAAATGCGCGTGACCATTTGCGTCGGCCCGTTGTAACCGAAAAGATCTTCGATTCCGCCGTCCGCCTCCACGGCCACCTGTTTCTCCAGGACTAGCCGCCGGTGCACCCGCCCCGCTCTCCCGCCGTGCAATGCCTGATCGAGGAGCGCCATCGCGCACCAATCCTTCGTTCGCCGAGCCGGCACGGTGTAGCCGATGGCCATCGCCGGAAGCGGGCCGAATTTTTCTTCGACCGTGCCGCGCCTCTCTTCGGTCTGCTCCGGTTCGGCCGGATCGGCAAACGTTGGCGCCGCGCCTGCCGGAATGTCGCCAAAATATTTTTCGGCGAGCGCAAAGCCTTCCTCCGGCTTCACGTCGCCGAGGATCAGCAGCACCGCGTTGTTCGCGGCATAGTAGGTCTTGAAAAACGCCTGCACGTCCGCCAGGCTCGCGGCGTCGAGATCGGCAAAGTCGCCGTAGAAATTGTGCGCGTTGGCCCAGTTGCGAAACGCCACCGGCGGCAGATCCAGCCACGGGAATCCGCCGTAGGGCTGGTTCAGCACGTTGACGCGCACCTCTTCCTTCACGACGTCGCGCTGGTTCCGCAGATTTTCTTCGTCTACCTGAAGCGCGCGCATGCGGTCCGCTTCGAGCCAGAGCATCCGCTCGAGCGCATTCGAAGGCACGGCTTCGAAATAATTCGTCACGTCGTAGTGCGTCGAGCCATTCAATAACCCGCCCGAGGAATTGACGAGCTTGATGTGCATCATCTTCGGCGCGTTCGCTGATCCTTGGAACATCATGTGCTCGAAGAGATGCGCAAACCCGCTCCTGCCACGCGGCTCCAGTCGGAAACCGATCTTGTAGTACACGCCGACGGTCACCACGGGCGCGGCGGCGTCCGGCGCAATCACCACGCGGAGACCGTTCCCGAGCGTCTTGCTCTCCAATGCGATGTGCAGTTTGTTCACCCTTCTCCCCCCGTGGCTTTTTTCTGCAACTTTTTCTCGCGAAACACTTCATCGAGCGCGGCGAGAACCGACTTTGGATCGCGCGCAAGAACGATCGCTCCGAGGCGCGCGAGCGCTTCGTGCGCGGCGGCAAACTCGGGCGGCAAATTCCTCAGCGCCTCGGCGTGCGCCGCGATCACGCCATAGTCGCCGCGTGACAACGGCCCGGTCCACGCCGTCGCCGGCCCAAGGCTCTCGAAATTATCGAGCATCTGGCGCGTCAACG
>JBGOWC010000184.1:0-4904 GCA_041478415.1 Terriglobia bacterium | reverse complement strand
CTCTGGCGCGGCCCTCGAGCCCATCGAGACTCCACTCGTCTTCTCCGGCTTCCAAGCCAATACGCTGCAGCGCTTCTCGCCGCAGCTTGCCGGCTACGGCTTCGTCGCCACACAGGGCGGCACCACCCCCTCCCGCCCCGACGACGCCGAGCTCCGTCCCGGCGACATGGCCGGCATGGTCCTCGTCCAGGGCGATGCCTCCATCAATTCCGCCTGCACTGTCACCGCCGTCCAGGCCGATCGCGTCTATCTCTGCGGCCATCCATTTCTGAGCCTCGGTGAAGTCAGCCTGCCCATGGCGCGCAGCCGCGTTCTCACCACTCTTGCCTCCGACCTCGCATCCACAAAAATCGTCAACGTCGGCGGCCCCATCGGCACCATCACCACCGACCGCCTCACCGCCGTCGTCGGCAGACTCGGCCCGCCCCCGCCGATGATCCCGCTCGATCTCACCGTTACCGCCGGCGGCGCCGAAAAGCATCTCCACTTCGAGCTGGTCAATCACCCGAAACTCACGCCGCTCCTCGTCGGCCTTACCACGTTCAACGGCCTCACGCAAAACGCGATCTACGGCGAAGGCACGACTCTCCACCTCCAGGGCGAAGTCCGCCTCAAGGGCCACTCCCGCGTGCAGATTGAAAATACTTACGCGCCCGGCGATTCGCTCAACCCCGACGGTTTCACCGTCGCTCTCGGAATGCAAAGCATCTTCGGGCGGCTTTTCTCCAATCCTTTTGAGCAGCCTGGCGTCGAAGGCATTTCGCTGCGCGTCGAAAGCGTTCCGGGCCGCCGCTCGTTCACCATCGAGAGCGCCTGGCTCGAAAAGGGCGAAGCCCGCCCCGGCGAAACGCTTCGCGTGCGCGTTCTGCTGCGGCCCTATCGCGGCGCGGCGCATGTCGAAGAGTTGACCGTGCGCGTGCCCGATCAAGTCGCGCGCGGCACCTCGCTCCGCGTCCTCGTCAGCGATGCGGACTGGCTCAATCGCGCCTCACGCGGCTTCCTCTTTGGTGGCGCCGGCGCCGAAGGCGGCCTCGAGCAGCTCATCTCGCTGCTCAATCGCGAGCGCCGCAACGACCGTCTCTACGCTGGCCTCTTCGTGCCGTCGCCGACGCTTCTCTGGGCCGATAAGGAAATGCCCAACGTGCCGCTTTCGCAGATCAATGTCCTCGACGGCCGTCCCACGCCCGGAAGCGTGCAGGTCCTGCGCGAATCGCTCTCGAGCGAAGACTCGGTCGCTCTCGGCGGGCCGGTCTCCGGCGTGATCTCGCTGAATCTTTTCGTGCGCTAGGTGTCACAAGTGATTGTGCGGATTTATCCAGGGGAACCGATGCGGCATCGACTGCGGCGCAGCTTCATTCTCAGCATCGCTCTTGCACTCACGATCGCGTTTGTCGCCGAGCTCAGAGCCGAGCACACTCGCCGCTGGCGCCAAACCTCCTACGAAGAATTTCTACGCGGCTCGGCCCACGGCATCGCCGTTCGCAGCGATGGCCGCCTCGAGCTCGCTCCGCGCTTCCGCCCGCTCGCCGACGCCGATGCGTCCTATCTGTGGTCCGTGCGAGTTGATCCCAAAGGCGTGCTCTACGCCGCCGGCGGCTCTCCCGCAAAAGTTCTTCGCTTCGACGCAGCCGGCAAACCCGCCGCTGTCTTCGAGTCCACCGAGCTCTCCGCGCAAGCTCTCGCCTTCGACGGCAAAGGCAATCTCTACGTCGCCACAACTCCCGACGGCAGGGTCTACCGCGTCACGCCGCAAGGCGAGAAGTCCGTCTTTTTCGATCCGAAGACCAAATACATCTGGGATCTCTCGATGAGTCCCGACGGCACGCTCTACGTCGCCACCGGCGACAAAGGCCAGATTTTCGCCGTCTCGCCCGATGGAAAAAGTGAAATTTTCTACTCGAGCGACGAAGCCCACATCCGCGTTCTCGCCCTCGACGCCCGCGGCAACCTTCTCGCCGGCACCGAGCCCAGCGGCCGCATTCTTCGCCTTTCGCTTGCTCCCGCAAAAAATGGTCAGCAACGCGCCGCTTTTGTTCTCCACGAAACCTCCAAGCGCGAAGTGACTGCGCTCGTCGTTGCTCCCGATGGCAGCGTCTACGCCTCCGCCATCGGCGAGAAGCAGAAGCCTCCCGCGGCGGGCGCGGCCCCCTCGGCCATCTCTCCGCAAGCCGCCATTTCCGCCGCCGGCGTCTCCGGCGCGTTCGTTTCCCAGGCCGGCGGTCAGGCGCTGACTCCCTTCGCTCCTTTCCCGCCGCTTCTTTCCAGCAGCATCTATCGCATCGCGCCCGACGGCGCTCCCGAAGAAATTTGGTCCTCGCGTGAAGACGTCGTCTATTCGCTCGGCCTCAACGCCGACGGCCGCGTCCTCGCCGGCACCGGAAATTCCGGCTCGCTCCTCACCATTGACGGCCGCGGCGTCTTCGCGCAAATCGCCAAATCCGGCACCGCGCAGATTACCGGCCTCGCTCGCGCCGCCGACGGCCAGGTCTATCTCTGCACCGCCAACCCCGGAAAAGTTTTTTCCGTCGGACCTGAGTTCGAGCCCGAAGGCACCTACGAATCGCCTTCTTTCGACGCGCAGCTTTTCTCGCAGTGGGGACGCATCGAGTGGTGGGGTCCGCCGCCGGCCGCTCCGTCGAAACAATCCGCTTCTTCCTCTGAGCCGCGCATTCAGTTTTTCGTTCGCTCGGGAAACACCGAAGATCCCGGCCGCGAGTGGAGCCCCTGGTCCGGGCCCTACACGCGCTCCGGCGACACCGTTCAATCGCCGCCGGCGCGCTTCGTGCAGTGGAAGGCCGTCATCCGCGACGGCCGCCCCGGCGACGGCCTCGAGTGGGTCAGCCTCGCATATCTGCCGCGTAACGTCGCGCCGGTGATGGACGCCATCGTCCTCCAGGATCCCGGTGTGCGCGCCCAGGGAAATTTGCAACCGGCTTTGGCGCCCGGCCAAACTCCCGTGCAGCTCAAGCTTCCTCCCACTTCCAACGCGCCCTCTTTTCCGGGCGCGCCGCTTGGCGACCGAGCCGCGCCGCGCTTTGAAGCGCCTCCGCAAGGCTTCGCGCAGAAAGGCTATCGCTCGGTTCTCTGGAGCGCGCACGACGACAACGACGACGAGCTGCGTTTCGCTGTTTACTATCGCGGCGAGGCTGAGCGCGACTGGAAACCTCTCAAGGAAGATCTCGATCAAAAATATTTTTCCTGGGACACAACCACGCTTCCCGACGGCGCTTATTACCTGAAAATTATCGCCGCCGATGCACCGTCGAATCCTCCCGCCGTAGCGCTCACGACCGCGCGCGAAAGCGATCGTTTCGAGGTGGACAATACGCCGCCGGTGGTGGAACAACTCGTCACCGAGAGTGAGAAGAAATCCGCCGCAAGAGTTGTGGCGCGCTTCGTTGCTCGCGATGCCGCGAGCGGCATCGAGCGCGCGCAGTACAGCCTCGACGGCGGCGATTGGACGCTCGTCGCTCCCGTCAGCGGGATCAGCGATGCTCCGGAAGAACGCTACGAATTTTCACTTCCCTCGCTCGCTGCTGGCGAACACACCCTCGCCGTGCGCGCGTACGACCGCTTTGAAAACGCCGGCAGCGCCAAAATCGTCTTCATCGTACCGCCTCCATCGCACTAGAACTCGCTGTCATGCCGAGCGGACCGGGCCGGCATTTGTGGCCCGCGGAGCCGAGGAATCTCTCTGCAATCGAAGGGAGAGCGACCCCGGCCCGATTTCCATCGGTGCCAAAATGGCCGTGGCGTTCCCTCACCCTCGAGAGCAGAATTGCATCATGTCCGCTTCCCCTGCTCCCGACGGCTTCGAAGGCCGCGGCCCCGATCAAGCCGCCATCGCCGCGGCCCACGCGCGCATCAAGCCGCGCATTCATCGCACGCCAGTACTGACCTCCGAATCCCTCGACGCCATCGCCGGCGCGCGCCTCTTCTTCAAATGCGAAAATTTCCAGAAAACCGGCTCATTCAAAATTCGCGGCGCGACAAATGCGATTTTTTCTTTGACCGATGAAGAAGCCGCTCGCGGAGTGGTCACCCATTCGAGCGGCAACCACGGCGCCGCTATCGCTTGCGCGGCGCGCTGGCGCGGCATCCCCGCCTGGATCGTCATGCCCAAAAACGCGCCCGCCGCAAAATGCCGCGCCGTTGAATCCTACGGCGGAAAAATCACCTTCTGCGAACCGACAATTTCCGCGCGCGCGGAAACCGCCGCGTGCATTCAGTCCGAAACCGGCGCGGTAATGATCCATCCCTACGACGATGACCGCATCATCGCCGGTCAGGCCACCGCCGCGAAGGAACTGCTCGAAGAAATCGCCGATTTGGACGCCGTACTCGCCCCCGTCAGCGGCGGCGGCCTTCTCAGCGGCACCGCGCTCGCTGCGAAAATCATGCGCCCGCAAATCCGCGTCTTCGGCTGCGAGCCGCAGCGCGCCGACGACGCCTACCGCTCGCTCGCAACCGGAACGCTGCAGCCGCTCGAGCAGAGCGATACGATTGCGGACGGCTTGCGCGCACCGCTCGCGCCGCGCACCTTCGCGATTCTCCGCCGCAACCTCGACGGCATCCTCCTCGTCTCCGAAGAGGAAATCATCGCCGCCATGCGCACGGTCTGGGAGCGCATGAAGATCGTAATCGAACCCTCTTCGGCCGTCGCACTCGCTCCGCTCCTCCGTCCCGACGCCGTCGCCGCTTTGAATCTGCCTGGACGTGCCGATGGCACACCGCCAAAAATCGGCATCATCCTCTCCGGCGGCAACGTCGACCTCGCCTCCCTGCCATTCTGACGACGCGCCGTCGCGCTTCAAGCGTGCACGTGCAAAGGGTCGTCATCTCCGGTTTCTGGAGTCCGGTGGACTCCACCGGAGTCCCGGGACCGGACCTGAGCGAGCGCAGCG
>JBGOWC010000145.1:0-5752 GCA_041478415.1 Terriglobia bacterium | reverse complement strand
GCCCGCGGGCGGCGCCTGCTTCTGCGGCTCTTGCGCAAGGACAAAATTTGGAACGGCCAACACGGTCAAGAAAAGAACCAGCAGGATATTTTTCATTTGTGTGCGCTTCATAATTCATTTTCTCCCTTACTGGTTCTTCACCGGCGCGGCGGGTGCCGCGGCGGGCTTGGCCTGCGGTTCGAGAATTAGGATCGTGCGGTTAGACGGCTGGAGATACTCCTGGGCCGTTTTCCGGATCAACCCCGGCGTCACTTTCTGAAATTCGGCGACCAGCGAATTGATGCGCGCGGGGTTGTCGTCAAACAGGGCGAAGCTGGCAAGCATGTCGGCCAGGCCAAAGCCGCCGACGGCGCCGATATTGTCGTAGAGATCGGAACGCAGCTTGACGAGCGCGCGGTCGAGTGTCTTCTGGTCCACGGGCTTGGTGCGGAGCGTTTCGATCGCGCTGTCGGCGGCAGCGAGGATGGCATCGGGGCTCGTCCCGGGATCGTGGAACAGAGAGGCCATCCAAAGCATCGGGCCGTTGTAATTGTAGAGGTTGCCGAGGAGATTGATGCCGCCGTTGACGTTGGCGGTCAGCCCGCGTTTCTGGACCAACTCTTGGTGCAGGAGGCTGTCGTCACCCTGAAGCAGGATTTGGTCAATCAGGCCCATGGCGTAGTACGCGGGCGTGTTGCGGTCCGGCAGGTGATAGGCGAACGCGAGTGCCGGGCGGCTGGCGAGCGCGTCGGCTTTGGTCGCGCGCTTTTCCTTTTCCTGTTTCGGCTCGGTGAGGTCCGGGAGCGCGGGGAGCTGCGATGCTTTGATGCCTCCAAAATATTTCTCGACAAAACGCTTTGCTTCAGTGGGATCGAAATCTCCGACGATGGCCAATGCCGCATTGTTCGGCGCGTAGTAGGTCTTGAAAAATGCCTGCACGTCGGTGAGCGTGGCTGCTTCGATGTCTTTCAGGTCGCCGTAAAAGTTATGAGCGTTGAACCAGTTCGTGTTGGCGTATTGCGGCATGTCCAGCCAGGGGAAACCGCCGTAGGGCCGGTTGATCACATTGACCTTCACTTCGTTGCCGACGACGCCTTGCTGGTTCTTGAGGTTTTCTTCGTTCACCGCGAGACCATTCATGCGGTCGGACTCGGCCCAGAGCGCGGTTTCGAGTTTGTTCGAGGGCAGGACCTCGAAGTAGTTCGTGAAGTCAAAGCGGGTCGAACCGTTCAAGATGCCGCCGTTCTGCTGGACGAGCTTGACGAATTCCATTTTGCCGAGGTTCTGCGAGCCCTGGAACATCATGTGTTCAAACAGGTGAGCGAAGCCGGTGCGATCCTTCGGCTCGATGCGAAAGCCGATGCGGTAATAGACGGCCACGCAAACGGTCGGCGCCGTGTGGTCCGGCGATAGAACGACGCGCAGGCCGTTCGGCAGCTTGTAGTATTCGACCGGGACGCGAAAATCCGCCCCTCCCGCGGGGCGCGCGGCGGCGGGTCCAGCGGCGAAAACGAAGCATGCCGTCAGCACGGCCACAAAGCGCACGAACAGGCACTTCAATGAAGACATAGTTCCTCCGACGATGCGAAAACGGCAAGATTCGAAGACAAGCCGGCAACCACCCCTAGTTACAGACGCATTTCACGGTCGAAAGTTTCATTGCCAGAACCAAGACGCGCGAAAAGCGGCCTCAGTATACCGCACGTTCCTGGACGGTCTTCTTTGCCTGCAGCGAAAACCGTGGTTCGGACGCTGCCGCACCGGAGACGAGCTTCGCGACGTGCTCGCCGAGCGCGGGGCCGTGCTTGAAGCCGTGGCCGGAGCCTCCCCCGACGAGCCAGACATTCTCCCATTCCGGGTGCCGGTCAATCAGGAAATCGCCGCTCGATGTGTTTTCATACTGGCAGACGCGGGTTTCGACGATGGGCGCGTCTTTTAGTGCGGGGAGCCGGCGCGCGACGTAGCGCCGGATCTCATCCACAGCTTCCCCGGAGACGACGCGCGACTGCGTGTCTGGATCCACGCGCGGACCGTGGCGGTCGATGGCAATCTTGAATCCACGGCTTTCCAGATCCGGCAGGGCGTAAACCTCATCGCCGAGGAAAATCCACGTGGGCATCGCGGGTGCAGAGAAGCGCGCATCGCCCGGCGGAACACCAAAGAAAAACACTTCCTGGCGGCTGGGAAAGATGCGGTCGGCGAGAATGTCCGGAAAAATCTTGCCGAGCCACGGGCCGCACGCAAAGATGAACTTTCCCGCCGCCACGCGCGAGCCGTCGGAAGTTTCGATTGATTCGAGCGTTCCTTTTCCGATTGGCGTTTTCACGGCAGCCTGGCGGTACTCCACGCCCGCCTTCATCGCCGCCGCGGCCACCGCCTGCACCGCGCGCCGCGCCATCAGCGCGCCACTCTCCGGCTCGAGCAACCCCCATTCCACGCCGTCCAGATTGAACTGCGGATAGCGCTTCTGAAGTTCAGATAGGTCCAGCCGCTCAAAGCGCATGCCGCATTTCGTAAGCGTCTCCGCCGTCTGCTTCGTATAGGCGTCCGTCGAGGTCGCCAGCCACAACACGCCTGTTCGGTGGAACAAAGGATTGTTCGTCGCGGCGAAAAACTCCTTCCAGAGCTCGAGTGATCGCATGGACCAGCGGGTGTAGAGCTCGTCGGGCCCGTAGCCCATGCGGATAATTCGCGACTCGCCCGCCGAGCTCGCCCGCGCGTTGGCCGGGCCGTAGGCGTCCAGCAGCGCCACCTTCTTGCCCGCTTTCGCCAGTTGATACGCCGTCCACGAGCCGAACACACCCGCGCCAATCACCGCTGCGTCAAACATTTTCCCCGTGCTCATCGTTGCCACTCCCGATTTCTTGTTCGCCTCGCTGCCGTTCACCAATCCCGCAAAAGTGCTCCTTAGCCGCGCAACCGGCCCGACACCTGCCGCCGCGGTCCACTGCAGGAATTCGCGTCGCCCGAATCGCATCTTTATCTCCACTCTCGTATCCGTTGCGTGCAGGCAGTGAATCAAATTTGCGCACCTTCCGGCAACTTCTTTTTCGCGAAACGGCTAGCGCGATTCCCTCTTCAAAAATATCCGTCGTGGATCAGCTTCCAGCTAGTGCGTTATGCGGCCATGTATGGCCAGTTACCGAATCGGTGGGCCTTCTGGGACTCGTGGTGTAGGTGAGTCGCTTGACCGAGATCCCTTCGAAGCATAGAGTTTCCGCGATCCTTGCACCCGCGACCGGCCACGGCGCTAATGAGAGTTTCTGCGAGATTCTCTCACGGAGGCGAGTATGGGAAGCAGCCCCGCAATCGCCTCGATTTCGATAGGTACGAAGACGATTCAGAAACTGCGGCTTAGGATTCTTCCGTTTGTCTTCCTGCTTTTCTTTGTTGCCCTTCTCGATCGCCTCAACATTGGATTTGCGGCATTGACGATGAACAAAGAGCTGGCCATCAGTAGCCAGCAGTTCGGATTGCTCTTCGGGACTTTCTTTTTCGGCTACTTCCTCTTTGAAATCCCCAGCAATCTGCTTCTGCACAAGATTGGAGCGCGGGTCTGGATCGCCCGGATCCTGATTAGCTGGGGAATTGTGGCGATGCTGACCGGCTTTGTGCACACTGTTCATCAGCTATACATCGTGCGCTTTCTTCTGGGCCTGGCCGAGGCAGGTTATTTCCCCGGAATGGCCTTATACCTGACCTACTGGTTTCCCAAACGCGAACAGGCGCGGGCGCTTGCGCTTTTGATAGCGGCCGCCCCCGTTACCACCATCCTGGGAGCGCCGGTTTCGGGTCTGATCCTGGATCACGTGCACTGGCTAGGCGTCAGTAGTTGGCGGTGGCTCCTGGTTTTGGAGGGAATGCCGGCCGTAGTCTGTGGTGTACTCACTTACTTTCTGCTGCCAAGCCGTCCCCAAGAAGCCAAGTTTCTGACCGCGGATGAGACGGAGTGGCTTCGCGCTGAATTGGGACGGGAAGAACAGCAAAAATTGGAGCAGCGCCGATACTCAGCGCTCCAGGCTTTGGCAAGTGGCCGCGTGTGGCATCTGGCCTTCGCTTATTTTGGGCTGATGATCGGTAACTATGTGCTGCAATCCTGGACGCCACAACTGGTGAAATCACTCTCCAGTGTCTATTCCAACAGCATGATCGGACTTCTGGTGATGATTCCCAATTTGGTTGGTCTGGGAGTGATGATCGTTGTTTCCCGCAGTTCCGACCGCAAGCTTGAGCGACGGTACCATGTGGCAATTCCAGCCATCGTGGCAGCAGGTGCTCTTGTGCTGCTGGGCGCAACTCGTTCCCCATTCTATTCCGTCACCCTCTTATCCTTCTTGGCGGCCGGCGTTTTCAGCTTTTTTGGTCCTTTCTGGGCGCTGCCCAGCGAGTTTCTGACGGGGTTCTCCGCGGCAGCCGGCATAGCCCTAATTAATTCCGTCGGGAACCTCGGCGGGTTTGCCGGGCCGTACATGATCGGGACGATCGCTACGAGAACGGGGAGTCTCTACCTAGGCCTGGCCATCGCTGGGGTGCCGTTATTCATGTCAGCGATGCTCGTGTTGCTGCTGCCAAAGAAAGCGCGAGCGCTGGCAAAGGGCTGATCGGTGGCGCGTGGTCGGCAACTCGGGAACTGACCCATTACCAAAATATCTTCATAATGTGGCTCGCTCGAAGTAGGATGGTGCGCTTGACTCTGGGGGAGGCTCTCGTGAAAATTGCCCGGCACTTCACCGTTGCTGCTCTTGTGCTGCTGTCTTGCGTCGCGTTGCTGTCAATGCCGTCCGCCGCCCAACAGGTGGATGCAAAGTCCTACGGCGGAATGAAGTGGAGGCTGATCGGGCCCTTCCGTGGCGGTCGCGCGCTCGCTGTGGCGGGCGTGCCCAGCCAGCCGAATACGTACTACTTTGGCGCGGTGGCGGGCGGCGTCTGGAAAACCTCCGACGGCGGCGTAACCTGGGACCCGCTCTTCGATAAACAGGGCATCTCTTCGATCGGCGGCCTCGCTGTGGCCGACTCCGACCCGAACGTTGTCTACGCGGGCTCGGGCGAAGCCTGCATTCGCGGCAATATTTCCTTTGGCGACGGCGTGTACAAGTCCACGGATGGCGGAAAAACTTGGGCAAACGTGGGGTTGAAAGACACGCGGCACATCGGCAAGGTCATCATCCATCCGAAAGATGCGGATACCGTGTTCGTCGCGGCGCTGGGCCACGCCTACGGCGCGAACGCCGAGCGCGGCATTTTCCGCACGCGCGATGGCGGCAAGAATTGGGAGAAGGTGCTCTATCTCGACGACCGCACCGGCGGGATTGACATCGTGTTCGACCCGAACAATCCAAGAATTCTTTTTGCGGCGATGTGGGAAGGCTACCGGACGCCATGGAGCTTGAACAGCGGCGGCGCGAAGAGCGGATTGTACCGTTCGGCCGACGGCGGGACGACGTGGAAGCGCATCGAAGGCAACGGCATGCCGGAAGGACCGTTGGGCCGCATCGGCGTGGGCGTCTCCGGCGCGGATTCGAACGTGGTCTACGCGCTGATCGAAGCGAAGAAAGGCGGTCTTTATCGCTCGGATGACGGCGGCGAGCACTGGTCGCTCATTACCGACGATCACCGCTTCCGGCAGCGCGCCTGGTATTTCACGCACGTGTGGGCCGACCCGAAGAACGCGAACACGGTCTATATCGCGAACACGGGGCTCTTTCGCTCAGTTGACGCCGGAAAATCATTCGAACGCCTGACCGCGCCGCACGGCGATCATCATGGTTTGTGG
>JBGOWC010000313.1:0-3185 GCA_041478415.1 Terriglobia bacterium | reverse complement strand
GTCGTAAGCGGCTCGGTGAAGGGCCGTTCCCGCCAGGAGTGCAAGGGGAAACTCCTTGCCGTCCGCGGATAAGGCCATCTTCGGCCCCATCAAATACTTTCCCTTTTCGAGCCATACCCTGAAAACTAGAACATCTTTGGGAAGGGGCTTCTGCCAAACGGTCCACTCCTCGATGAGTTCTTCCGATTTGTGGAGAAGCTGAGCTCCCTTGCCGTACTCATGGTGGTAGATTCCACCTTCCTGCGTAGTACGCCCTTTGGCAAATTCAGGATAGTGACGAAACACCAGCGACCTGCCGTCTTTTGAAACGGCCAGCACGCTCATCGTCTCTCCGAGCCCACTGAATCCGGACTCCGAATTCCTTGTGGAGGCAGAGCCGATGTACTCCCCTTTACCGTCGGCAGCGCGCACGAAGATGTCCACGTGTGCTCTGCGACCCTTCCCATCATGCTGCACGAAAAAGTAGGTGGAGAGCTCCTCACGCAGTTGGGCTGGCGTCACAACAGCGCCGAGCAACGTCAAAGCAACCGCACCGGCGACCGAAAGCAAGCGTCTCAACATCGCGTGCGCCTCCAAGTTAGGAATTTCGCCCAGCATAGATAGCGGGAATCGCTCGGCTAAGTGTTTGTGCGGGGAGTACCGTAAAAGGCCTCGATCCGACACTACAAAGCCGGAATTTCCGATTTGGGCTTTCGCTTTGCCGCAACGCATACACCAGCGGCCCTGTCGAGTCAAGGCCAGATCAGCACTACTTGCCCGTATAGTCGGCTAACTGCAGATGTCCAATCCTGATATCTTTGCGATTGTGCCAGAGTGATGGCGCATTCGGAAGTAATCCGCTGGATCGCAGGAGGGTTATCGAACACAAACCCTGTCCACCCAACTCAAACTGACCGACGATCGGGATGGATGCCGTTTCAACCAGGCGTCTCTTCACTCGTACCGGAGCGACTCGACCGGCTGCAGCTTGGCCGCATTGTTGGCCGGCAGATATCCGAAGAACAATCCCGTCGAGCACGACACCACGAAAGAAATCACAACCGACAAACCCGAAACGGGCACGCGCAGATTTCCCGGAAGGAACGGCTGGACGAACGCCGGAATCGCCAGCCCGATGAGGATCCCCAGCACCGCACCGCCGCCGCTGATGAAAAACGCTTCCAACAGAAACTGGTACAGAATCTCTCGCCGCGCCGCCCCGATGGCCTTTCGGATGCCGATCTCGCGCGTCCGCTCGGTCACGGTGACCAGCATGATGTTCATGATTCCAATCCCGCTGATGAGCAGCGCGATGAAGGCGATCACCAGCAGGACGATGGTCAGCGCCAACGAAATGTTTTTTGCCGCGCCCAGGATCGCCGTCAGGGTGCGCACGTCGTATTCCGCCTCCGCCGGATGCCGGCTGCGCAGCAACCGCTCGACCTCGCGCTGAACGAAGGGAACGTCCTCCGGACGTGTCGCCTGTGCGTACAACGTCCGCAGGACGTCATTGCCCGTGTAGTAGCGCATCAGCGTCAGCGGAATGATGGCCGACTCTTTCTGAATCTCCGAGAGTCCGAAGGTAGCCACGCGCTCGCGAAATACTCCGATTACGGTGAACGTCAGCTCACCCACGCGGATTGATTTCCCGACGGGATTTTCGAGCCCAAACGCGCGCGTCGCCAGATCCACCGTAATCAGGCAGACCTTGCTCCTCGCTCCCATGTCCACGGCATCGAAAAATCGCCCCCGCGTGATGAGCAGCCGGCGGATCGCTTGGAATCCCTGCGTGACGCCCACCAGGTTCACCGGCCGTTCGATTCCCTCGACGACGACCGACATGGTGAGCTCGCGCGTCCCGGCCACTTCCGCCACGTTCGGGATGGACGCACGCACCGCATCCAGATCATCTCTGGTCAGCTCGTAGCTCAGCGAGATGGCCTTTTCCGGCGGCTTGATCAATTCCGCCCATACCAGGTTGGACCCCACGCTTTCGATCTGGCTGATGACGAATTTCCGGCTGGTCAGCGCCACGGTCACGACCAGCACCATGGACGCGCTGCCGATGACCACACCGAGCGCGGTCAGCATCGCGCGCAGCTTGTTCGCCCGCAGGGCATCCAGGGCCACCGTGATGGTCTCGTGCAGGTGCATCATGACGCTATCTTTTCCCCAAACGCTTCAGGGCCTCGTGCGCATTTTTGTTTTTCGGGTCGGTCTGGAGCGCGGCCTCATATTCTTTCACCGCCTCACCCATCTTCCCCTGCTGCTCGAAGAGCCGCCCAAGCCATTCGTGCACCGCGGCAGGGCGCGGGTACCCCGAGCGCCTCGGCGCACGCTTCACATAATCGCGCAGCAATTTTTCCACCTGCTCCGGCCTCTCCTTCCGCAGGACAAAGGCGACGCCGCGGTAGAAGAGTCCGCGCGGGTCGGCGGGATCCACCTTTTCGCCGGCATTCGCGACCGCCAGCAACCGCTCCGGCTGGCTCTGCTTCATGGCGTAATCGCCGACGTCGTAGATCAGCTCGGGCCGTTTCGCGCCGGATTCGAGCGCTTTTGTGAATTCTGTGTTGGCCGAGGTGAAGTCCTTCTTCTGCCGGCGGCAATTCCCAAGTGCGTAGTGCCATTCGGCCGCGTCCAGCGGCTGCAGGACGGCGATCTGCGCGAGGCCCTTCTCTTCGTCCCCGCCCGCGATACCGGGAGCGCGGCAGTAGTATTCAATCAAGTCTTGCCGCACGGAATAGTTCTTGGCATCGAGTCCGACAGCCACCTCGAACTCCTTGTAGGTCTTCTTCGCAAAGGACAGCGCGGTGAAAAACGAGGAGTGATCCGCCTTTTCACCGTACGCCTTGCCGAGAATGTGGTGGTTCACGGAACTCTGCGGCGCGATGGCCACGGCACGCTCGCCGCTGTGATATGCCGCGTCGTACTGCGCGAGCTCGATGTAGGACTTTGTCAAGAGAATGTAGATATCGCCGTTCCGCGGATCAGTCGTTGCCGCGGATTGGAGCAACTGCACGGCATTTTCATACTCGCTGGCTTCATACGCGCGGCGCGCCGACTCCAGCGGCGAAGACCCATCCTGCCATGCGTGGCCAGAGCCCGCCGACAGAGCGGCGGCCAGGATGAGAGCGATTATGATGGAAATTCGGATGCGCATGTCGTGGCATCTCCGGACGGCGGCTTACTCCGAATTCACGATGCTG
>JBGOWC010000206.1:0-4532 GCA_041478415.1 Terriglobia bacterium | reverse complement strand
CGAATGGCGAATGGCGCCGGCTTACTTTCGCCGAGGTGCTGGCCGCTGTGCGCAGCCTCGGCCAGGCCCTTCTCGACCGCGGGCTCACCGCCGACCGCCCAGTGGCGATACTCTCCGAGAACGATCTCGAACATTTGCTCCTCATGCTCGCCGGGCAGCACGTCGGCATCCCCACTGCGCACATCTCGCCGGTCTATTCGCTCGTTTCCAGGGATTTCGCGAAGCTCCGCCATGCCATCAATCTTCTGACGCCTGGTCTCGTCTTTGTCTCGAATGGCGAGCGCTACGCCCGGGCCCTTGAATCCGTCGTCAATAAAGACATCGAGCTCGCCGTAACCGCCGCGCCTCCCGCTGGCCGAAAAACGACGATGTTCGCCGAACTCCTCGCCACTCTGCCTACGCCGGCTGTCGAGGCGGCGCACCACCGCATCCATCCGGACAGTGTTGCAAAAATTCTTTTCACCTCGGGTTCGACGGCCCATCCAAAGGGCGTGGTGAACACCCATCGGATGATCTGCTGCAATCAGCAGATGATCGCGCAGATTTTTTGCTTCTTGCAGGACCAGCCTCCGGTTCTGGTGGACTGGCTGCCCTGGAATCACACCTTCGGCGGAAACCACAACATCGGAATCGCTCTCTACAACGGCGGAACCTTTTATATTGATGACGGCAAGCCCGGCCCCGGTCTCATCGAGGAGACCGTTCGCAATCTGCGCGAGCTTTCTCCGACCATCTATTTCAACGTTCCCAAAGGCTATGAGGATTTGTTGCCGGTTTTGCGTGCCGATCGCCAGCTTCGCGAAACCTTTTTCTCTCGGCTTCGCCTGCTCTTTTATGCCGGAGCGGGCCTCTCGCAACCTGTCTGGGATGCCTATCGCGCGCTTGCGCTGGAGACCTGCGGCCAGCGTATCATCATGGTCACCGGGCTCGGCGCGACCGAGACGGCTCCAATGGCCATTCAAACAACCTGGGAAACCGAATGTGCGGGAGTCATCGGCATTCCCATCCCGGGCGTCGAGGTGAAACTTGTTCCCCGCGATGGCAAGCTCGAAGCTCGCGTGCGCGGCCCGAACGTCACGCCCGGTTATTGGCGCCAGCCGGAACTCACTGAAAAGGCTTTCGATGAGCAAGGTTTCTACAAATTCGGAGACGCAGTGCGCTTCGTGGACCCCGCCGACGTCAACGCAGGATTTTTCTTTGACGGGCGTTTTTCCGAAGACTTCAAGCTGGCCAGCGGCACTTGGGTCAGCGTCGGCCCTCTGCGCGCAAAGATACTTGGCCACTTCGCGCCCTTCGTTCGCGATGTCGTTGTCACCGGCCATGACCGCGACGCCGTAGGAATGATGATCTTCGCGGACCTGGACGCCTGCTGCGCTCTTTCCCCCGGCTCTCCGCCGGCGGAGATTCTCGAGCACGATGTCGTGCGCGCGAAATTTCAATCCCTGCTCGAGAGTTTCGCGGCGGATTCCACCGGCAGCTCGAATCGCGTCGAACGAGCGCTTCTCGCGGAAGATCCGCCGTCGCTCGATGCCGGCGAGATCACGGACAAGGGCTCTCTCAATCAGCGCGCGATTCTCGATCGCCGGTCAGCGCTGGTCGAACAACTTTACGGATCGCATTCGTCTTCGCGGATCTTGCGGATCCGCCGGGAGTAAAGCATGGGAAGCGTTCCAGGCGGTCTGTTCATCGCCTACGACGATGTCTGGTTGCTGGACGGAGTCCGCACGGCCTTCGCTGACTACAACGGCGTACTCGGCCTCGTCTCGCCGATTGATCTCGGCATCAAAGTGGCGCGCGCCGTTTTCGAGCGCTCCAAAATTTCACCTGCCGACGTGGGCTCGGTCATCGCGGGCAGTGTGGCGCAAGCGAGTTTTGACGCCTACGTCCTGCCGCGCCACATCGGCCTGTACTCGGGCGTGCCGCTGGACCGGCCGGCGCTGCTCGTGCAGCGCGTCTGCGGCACGGGAATGGAAGCCATCAGCCAGGCCGCCGATGCGATTACTCTGAAAAAGATTGAACTTGGACTGTGCGTCGGAGCGGAATCGATGAGCCGCAATCCGGTCGCGGCGTTCACGCATCGCGCCGGCTTTCGAATGGGCCAGGTCGAGTTCAAGGACTTTTTGTGGGAGGCGCTTCTGGACCCCGCGACGGGTCTCACCATGGGAGGCACCGCGGAAAACGTTGCGCGCCAGTACAAAATCACGCGCGAGGACGCGGACCGCTTCGCCGAATTGAGTTTTTCCCGCGCGGTGGCCGCGCAAGAAGGCTGTTTTCTGTCCGGCGAAATCGTGCCGCTTGTCAGTGAGAGTTTCGACCTGGTGAATTACGAGCCGCGCGGCATCCGGCTCCCCAGGGGTGTGGAGAAACTTGATTCGGACACCCACATCCGGCGGTCCCCCTACGAAGTCCTGGCGAAAATCCCGCCGGCCTTCGGTGGTGTCCAAACGGGAGGAAACAGCTCCGCCATCGTGGATGGGGCCGCGGCTGCGCTCGTCGGCTCCGGAGGCTACGCGAAATCGCGCGGCATCCGTCCACTCGCGCGCGTCGTCGCCGTCGCCACCGTCGGTGTGCCCCCGGAAATCATGAGCATCGCCCCGGCCCCGGCCATCCGGAAACTCCTCGAAGGCGCGGGGATTTCTCTCGATGCCATCGACCGCTTTGAGATCAACGAAGCTTTCGCGGCGCAGGTCATCGGCGTCGAGCGCGAGCTGCAGCTCGACCGCAGCAAGCTCAATGTGAACGGCGGCGCGATCGCCATCGGCCATCCGCTGGCTGCGACCGGCATCCGCCTTGCTCTTACGGTGTCGCGCGAACTCCGCCGCTCTAAATTGCGCTATGGCATTGCATCGGCGTGTATCGGCGGCGGGCAGGGAATCGCTGTCCTGCTCGAAAACCCCCGTTAAGCGGACACTTTTCCATTTCATTCCGCAACGAGTACAGCACCTCGCCTATGTTCCCTTCGCGTTGCCTTTCAGATAAGCCCGCACCTTTTCCAATTCCTTCTGCTTCTCTGCGTCCACTTTCGGAAATGACAAGTTCAGCTCATCCAGCGTCTCGATGATGGCGGCGGCCACCACCAGCCGCGTAAACCACTTATTGTCCGCCGGCACCACGTACCACGGCGCGTGGGGTGTCGCTGTGTTGCGGATCGCGTCCTCGTAGGCTTCCATGTAGTCGTCCCAGTATTCCCGCTCCCGCATATCCGCCGGGGAAAACTTCCAGTTCTTTTCGTTTTCTTCGAGCCGGGAAAGAAATCGCTTTTTCTGTTCTTTCTTCGAGAGGTGCAGATAAAACTTCCGCACCACCGTTCCGTTCCGCGCCAGGTACGCCTCGAATTCGTTGATGTCCTCGTACCGCTCCTTCCAGATTTTTTTCGTCACCAGCCCCGGCGGGAGACTCTGTTTCTTCAACAGCTCGGGATGCACGCGCACCACCAGCGTTTCTTCGTAATACGAACGATTGAAAATCCCGATCCGCCCGCGCTCCGGCAGGCACTTCGACGTGCGCCAGAGGAAATCGTGGTTCAGGTCCTCGGCGGAAGGCGCCTTGAACGAGAAAACCTGGCACCCCTGCGGATTGATTCCGGACATCACGTGGCTGATGGCGCCGTCCTTCCCCGCGGCGTCCATGGCTTGAAAGATGAGCAGAACGGACCACATGTCCTGCGCGTACAATTTTTCCTGATACTCGCTCAGCAGCGCCACGCCCCTTGCCAGCAGTTCCTTCGCGCCCGATTTGTCCTTCCACGGGCCCGTATCTCGCGGATCGATATCCTTTAGCCGAAACCCTTTGCCGTCCGTAATCCGGTAAGACTTGCTGAATTCGGTCGCTTTCATCCCGGCTCTCTCCGTCTGGGCGAGGAACCGCTGTCGCTTCGAAATGTAGCACCCTAGCACAAGGCCCATCGCACTCCCACTCGAATTTCCCCACCGCCCGCAGCCGCCGCGAGATCAAGCAATCCGCGTTGCGTACAGACTTGCCAGCCAACCGTCATTTCCCGACAATAGAGAGTTTGTGGTGATCTCCGGATTCGCCGGAAGGATTGTTGCTCCGCGTCGGCGGAGGATTGGACACGATGGGAGACTCGGACAAGCTTGTTGAACGCACCGTGGCTTATTTCTCGATGGAGATCGCTCTCGAAAGCGCTTTGCCTTCCTACAGCGGAGGGCTCGGCGTTCTTGCCGGAGATACCATTCGCTCCGCCGCCGACATGAAAATTCCCATGGTGGGCGTGTCGCTTCTCTATCGCAACGGCTATTTCGCGCAGCGTCTCGATGCCGAAGGGACCCAGGCCGAAGATCCTGTGGAGTGGCGCGTCGAGGACTTTCTCCGCGAGGAAGACGCCCGCGCGGAGATTATCTTGCACGGACGCCGCGTCGAGATTCGTTGCTGGCGCTACACCGTTCGCGGCGTCGGCGGCTTCCAGGTTCCCGTCTACTTGCTCGACGCCGACTTGCCCGGGAACGATTCCGCCGACCGGAAACTCACGGGCACTCTCTACGGCGGTGATCGGGAATACCGTCTATGCCAGG